>JAZQXF010000052.1:0-74232 GCA_045632725.1 Candidatus Nanosyncoccus sp. | reverse complement strand
TTTTTTATTCAAAGTCTGTTATTTGAATGATTATGTGTTTACAATCATATTTATTTAAACATTGAATGAGTATTGGTTTTTTCTTTCTTTGATTCGTTACCTTACTTAAAGATAACTCCTCGGATGTCTTTTCCTATCTCTAAACGTTTAACGTTTTTTGGATTATTTTCGTATATGCAATTTTCAAGGTACACGTCTGACTGAATTTTTATCAGTCATTAGAAACTAAATCTTGTTTAATCTCTAATCACTGGTAAAACCAGTTTCTAAATTATATTGTAACAGCATTTCCCTGCTGATGTGGGTTGACACAAATCTTTTCAACTCAGCTCGAATCTCTTAGGAACTTTCCGGTAACACCGGGTTCTGAATATTCATGTCCGTTTTATGTTATAGAACTTTTCCCTGTTCTTTTAAAAGGGATCTGGCAGCCACCTGCTTTTCCACATCGTCTCCAATGCAGTATCATCGGCCGCTTTGGTCTTAACCGTCGTGTTCGGGGTGGGAACGGGTGTGTCCCCAAAGCGCATCGCCACCAGAAATCTTTATTTTGTTATCATTCGGCCTGCCCTCTTGTCCTCACGACTCGCTCGATTCCACTCCGTTTCATCTCGCTAGAGTCATTCGGCCAATGCATCCTTGCTTCCTCCGTGTTCTGTATGCCAGCATACATCACGTCCTCCGCTCGTCTGCGCAGTCCTCATTGATAACTAAACAGTAAAACACATCTTCTCTACTTTGTCTTCCTTAGAAAGGAGGTGATCCAGCCGCACCTTCCGATACGGCTACCTTGTTACGACTTCACCCCAGTTATCGGTCCCACCTTAGGCAGCTCCCTCCTTGACGGTTGGGTCACTGACTTCGGGTGTTACAGACTCCCATGGTGTGACGGGCGGTGTGTACAAGACCCGGGAACGTATTCACCGCAGTATGCTGACCTGCGATTACTAGCGATTCCGACTTCATGAAGGCGAGTTTCAGCCTTCAATCCGAACTGGGACCGGCTTTGGTGCGATTTGCTTCACATCACTGCTTCGCTTCGCATTGTACCGGCCATTGTAGCGCGATTCTAGCCCAAGGCGTAAGGGAAATACTGACCTGACATCATCCCCTCCTTCCTCCCCGTTACCGGGGCAGTCCTACCAGAAAAATACAACTGGTTGCAAGGGTTGCGCTCGTTGATGGACTTAACCAAACATCTCACGACACGAGCTGACGACGGCCATGCATCACCTGTCTTCGGGTTCCCGAGGGCACAGTTTCCTTTCGGAAGCCTTCCCGAGATGTCAAGCCTTGGTAAGGTTTATCGTTTACCATCGAATTAAAGATCACGCTCCACCGCTTGTGCGGGTCCCCGTCAATTCCTTTATGTTTTAATCTTGCGATCGTACTACACAGGTGGGATACTTAACGCGTTAGCTTCGCAACTCCAGGGGTCGATACCCGAAACTGCTAGTATCCATCGTTTACAGCGTGGACTACCGGGGTATCTAATCCCGTTTGCTCCCCACGCTTTCGTGCCTTAGTGTCAGAAACGTCCCAGTAGCCTGCCTACGCTATCGGTGTTCTTTCTAATATCTACGGATTTCACTCCTACACTAGAAATTCCAGCTACCCCTAACGCTCTCGAGCGGAGCAGTTTAGATAATAGTCTGAATGGTTGAGCCACCAGATTTCACTATCTACTTACCCTGCCACCTACGCAACTCTTTACACCCAGTCAATCCGGATAATGCTTGGACCCTACGTATGACCGCGGCTGCTGGCACGTAGTTAGCCGGTCCTTATTCATAAGTTACCATCATATTTCTCGCTTATAAAAGCAGTTTACAACCCGAAGGCCGTCATCCTGCACGCGGCGTTGCTCCATCAGGCTTTCGCCCATTGTGAAAGATTCCCTACTGCTGCCTCCCGTAGGAGTCTGGGCCGTGTCTCAGTCCCAGTCTGGATGATCATCTTCTCAAACCATCTAACGATCGTCGACTTGGTGAGCCATTACCTCACCAACTATCTAATCGTACGCAGGCCAGTCCCAAATCGCCCGAAAGCTTTAATCCGAAGATCACATGCGGTATTAGCACACCTTTCGGTGCGTTATCCCTCAATTTGGGGTCCGTTCCCACGCGTTACTCAGCCGTCCGCCGCTCGTCAGCAGCTTCACTGTTCCCTCGAAGTCTCACCTCCCGCATAACAGCCCGGAGTGTCAAGGAAACGGTGAAGCCCTGCTACCGCTCGACTTGCATGTATTAGGCACGCCGCCAGCATTCATCCTGAGCCAGGATCAAACTCTCCATTAAAGTAATGTTAAATTTGAAAACTCAACATAAAATTTAAACTGACGATGATTAATTGCACAACTAAATTGTTAAATTATTTCTAAAGACTTCTAAATAAACTCTCGCAGCTTTAGACTGATACCATCTTATCAAAAGCCACGAGAGTTGTCAATACTTTTTTCGTATTTTTTTAAAGAAAACTTTTATTTTTAATTACTTATGGATATTATGCAGCATTTTAAAGTCACAAATGGTGTTTTCTACGATTCTTTTGACTTTTTGGCATAAACCACCAAACGAACAACATATTGCCCACTAATATAATCGCAATGAGCCACCATGGTATATTTACCTCTCTATTGCAAACTTCGGCCGGATAGGTATATGAGCCGGTTTCTGGAGCCTTAAGCTCCGCACTAGTATCATAATTTATTTTTAGACTCGTAGGCTCTTCATCGATAGACTCATCCGCAACAAAACTTAGGCCGGTAATGGGCAAGTCAGTAGAGGAGCTTGTCTGTCCAATAAGTGTTGCCGAGCCAAAACCATCCGCTGTGGAATCAGGCATTAGGTCGGATACCGGCTCAATAACAGGATCCTCTATAGATGAATCCGCGGAATCCACAAAAGATGGTACATATACAGGACCAGAGCCGCTAAACATGAGGCGACATTCCATGCCTTCCACATAATCTGGTGATTTAATGCATGTTGAGTAATCCTTTAGACCGATAATGAAGCCACTAGCATTAACCGTAAAGTATATAATTCCCTCTTCGTTGTCCATTAAATTACTACCGACAACGGAGTAATAAACCTCGGTTTTGGGCGGCAACCAATTTACGCCATCTCTATCCTCATTTTTAGAAATAAGCGGGTGAAGGCCATCTATATTATTGCCATCCTTGACATCCTTAGAATAATTGTAAATGTCAATGGTGTCTTTAGCTGGTCCAATCATGCCATCTTCAAGCCAAAACATATAGACTTCACTAAGGCTGCGTGAACTATCTATACCCATCATTTTCATCATTTGATCTTTGTCTTGAAAGTAGAGACTAATAGTCTCGGTGGATGGATTAATAGATGAGATGATAAGATCGGACATGTTAAATTCATCCAAAGCTCGATAAATTTCATTGCCACTATCTAAGCGTTCAAAGAATAGCCTTTCTTCGCATTCCCAATCTCCAATGCAAATTAGATCATCCTCCGCATCAATTTCTGCCTTTAGGGTAGCCATTTCATCTATGGTCCACATAGCTCTGGACTCAGCAAAGGATGAGTTTGGCACTGTGGTAACGAGAGTGCTAATGGCTAATGCTAATAGTAGGCATGGTATTTTTTTAAACATAAAACTCCTTTCTTAAAATTTAATTGGGAGCAATATAGGCATAGCCTAAAGAAAAATTCAACCCCCCACCAAAAAAATAGACTCTCCGTTAGTTCTACCTCTGTAAAAAATAGAACAAACTTACGGTAAAGATCTAAATTTCATGTTAAAGGTTGCGCTTTATATGATGATAAAATCTAATTTCCACAAAAAAGTCGCGCTAGTTGCGACTTTTTTGTGTGGTATTTTATTCTTTTGGGATTATTCCGACTCTGGTTCTTCCGACTCTTCCGGTAAAACTATGCCTATTGAGGCTACAGTATCGCCTTCACTCATTTTCATTATACGAACACCTTGAGTGGCACGGCCTAATGTAGGAATTTCCTTCATAGCTATCCGAATGGCTTGACCTTTGGTAGACATCATAATAGCTTCATTGGCAAGAGGGTCAAGGGTGTGTACTGCTGCTATCGGTCCGGTTTTCTCGGTAACAGCGGCAACCTTAATACCTACACCACCACGCTTATGCGGCGGGAAATTGGCCACTAGAGTAGCCTTACCATAGCCATTGGCTGAGACTACTAACAATTTTTGCTTAGGGTCAGTTACAACATCCATACCGACAATTTCATCTTTCGGACGAAGGCGCATACCGCGAACGCCCATAGCGGCACGACCCATTACGCGGACTTCTTTTTCATTGAACCTGGTAGCTTGACCGGCCGAAGTGCTAATAATAATATCGTTACTACCAGTAGTCTCTTTGACCCATTTAAGTTCATCTCCTTCATCTAGTTTAATAGCAATGAGGCCATTGCTGCGAACGTTGAAGAAATCCTTAATGGCAGATTTCTTAATAGTTCCCTTCTTTGTCGCCATAAAGAGGTAGCCATCAGCACCAGAGTCGCCCTGTTTAATAATGGAGGTTATCTTCTCTTCTGGATGCATATTTAACATATTAACAGCTGCGGCACCTTTAGCGGCCAGAGAAGCTTGAGGCACCTCATAGGCTTTCATGCGAAATAGCCTTCCTTGATTCGTAAAGAATAGGAGGTAGTCGTGGGAGTTAGCGGTCAAAATTTGTGCAATAACATCTTCTTCCTTAGTAGTCATGCCGCGCTTGCCTTTACCGCCGCGATTTTGTTTGCGGAAATCAGCCTGAGGAACACGTTTCATGTAATTTTCTGAAGTGAGTAAGATGACACTTTCTTCTTCTGGAATAAGCTCCTCCTCAGAGAATTTGCCAATCTCATGATTGATAATCTTGGAACGGCGCTCATCACCATACTTATCTTTAAGAGCAAGGAGCTCTTCCTTGATAACCCGAAGAATTTCATTCTCATCTGCAAGAATTGCCTCTAGCTCCTTAATTAATTCGTGGAGTGCTTTGAGTTCTTCTTCGATTTTGTCGCGTTCCAATCCCTGAAGACGGCGAAGCTGCATTTGTAAGATAGCATTCGCCTGAATTTCAGAAAGGCCAAAACGTGACATAAGCTGCTTATCCGCATCATCATAAGAAGAACGAATTACTTTAATGACTTCATCGATATTATCTAGAGCAATCTTTAAACCCTCTAGGATATGGGCACGCTCCTTAGCTTTTTTAAGGTCAAATTCAGTGCGGCGGCGTACTACTCTTTGGCGATGTTTAATGAATTCCGCTATGATTTCTTTTAGTCCAAGGATACGAGGTTGAACACCATCCACTAAGGCAAGCATGTTATAATGGAAAGCTGTTTGTAAACCAGTCATCTTGTAGAGTTGGTTTAAAATCTTCTTAGGAAAAGCATCTTTCTTAAGCTCCACTACGATACGAACCTTGCCACGAGCGGACTCATCGCGAGCATCAGCAATGTGGTCCAACTTTTTATTTAGTACCAGTTCGCGGACTTTTTCAATGAAGCCCTCTTTACTCATGCCATAAGGCACCTCTGTAACTACGATATTATAGCGTCCATTTTTGCGTTCCTCTATATTGGTGACAGCCCGAATAGTAACAGAACCCTTGCCAGTAGCATAGGCTTGTTTCATTGGATTACCACCATAAACTTCTGCGCCGGTTGGAAAGTCTGGACCCTTGACATGTTTCATGAGGCCCTCCAGAGTAATTGCGGGATCATCTATTTGCGCAACGGTAGCATCAACCAATTCACTAAGATTATGCGGTGGAATATTCGTAGCCATACCTACGGCTATGCCCATTTGACCATTTAGGAGGATATTTGGGAGTGCCGCCGGCAATACCACAGGTTCTTTCTCTGTGCCATCAAAGTTATCTCGTAGATCTACGGTGTCTTTTTCTATGTCGGTCAGTAATTCCGCACCTATCTTATCCATTCTAGCCTCCGTATAACGTGAGGCTGCCGGCTCATCCCCATCCATTGAGCCAAAGTTACCCTGACCTTCTACTAGCGTGTAGCGCATCTTCCATGGCTGTGCAAGGTTGACCATAGCCATATAGATAGATGAATCGCCGTGTGGATGATATTTACCCATAACTTCACCCACAATGCGAGCAGACTTAACGGTGGCATGGGGGGCTTTCCAACCGTTTTTATTCATTGCATACAAAATGCGACGATTGACTGGCTTCAGGCCATCACGGACATCTGGAAGAGCACGATCGACAATAACAGACATGGAGTAACGCAAAAAATAGTCTTCCATAGTACTTTCAACGCCACGCTTTTCGATACCATTAACAACAGCACCTTCGGAAGCATCTACATTAGATGCGTTCAGGGGCGCTCGTTCAAGCCTGTAATTATCAGGAGATGCTTCGCCCGAATTTCGTTCTTGATTGTTCTTAATCTTATCGTCTTCCATATTTTCTCCTTAGAAATCCAAATCATCCAAATCCACACTAGCCGCGCCAGCCTGGATAAAGTTTTTGCGGAGGTCGACCTGATCTCCCATTAACTTTGTAAATACTGCATCTGCTTTTTCCGCATCATCTATGTGTACCTGCACCAAAATACGGTTCTCTGGATCCATAGTGGTCTCCCAAAGTTGCTTAGCATCCATTTCACCAAGACCTTTAAAACGTTGTTGAGCCGTATAACCTGCTTGTTTGAAGCGTTCTTGAGACTCATCAATCTTGGTGCCGGCTTTCTTACGCTCTTCGATCTTTTCGGTCAGTTTATTTTCAAGCGCAGCTTCATCATATAAGTAATCGATCTTACGAGTGTTGCCGGTACCTTTAATTAATCCAAATAGGGGTGGCTTGGCAAGATAAACATGTCCAGCTTCTATTACCTGTGGCATATAACGGAAGAAGAAGGTCATAAGCAGGGTAGCAATATGAAGGCCATCGACATCGGCATCTGTCATGAAAATAATTTTGTCATAGCGAAGTCCATCCAGACTAAATTGTTCGCCTATACCTACGCCTAGGCCCTTGATAAGCGAAACTAGCTCTTGATTGGCTAACATTTTGTCTAGGCGTGCACGCTCAGTATTTAGTACTTTACCTCTTAATGGCAAAATAGCCTGAATTTGAGGATTACGGCCTTCTTTGGCGGAGCCTGCGGCCGAGTTACCCTCTACGATAAAGAGTTCGCAATCTTCCCTGGTGCGACTAGAACAGTCAGCAAGCTTGCTAGGGAGATTTAATCCCTCAAAAGCGCCTTTCCTAATGACATTATCACGAGCAGCGCGAGCAGCCTTGCGTGCACGTGCAGCCAGTGTGGCCTTATTGACTATTTTTTTAGCAATAGCTGGGTTCTCTTCTAAATAATAGCCAAAATATTCGCTAATAATTTTATCTACGTAACCACGAACCTCTGGATTGCCAAGCTTATTTTTGGTCTGACCTTCAAACTGAGGGTTAGGAAGCTTCACCAAAATGACTGCTGTAAGCCCTTCTTTGACATCATCACCAGTAAGATTATCTTCTTTTTCTTTAATTAGGCCATTCTTACGCGCATAGTCATTAATGGTGCGAGTAAGTCCGGTTCGAAAACCTACAACATGCATACCGCCATCTGGAGTAAGCACATTGTTAGCAAAGGGTTTCATAGTCTCAGCATAACTGTCATTATATTGAACAGCAATTTCTACGACAGAATCACCAATTTGCTTGTCTACGTAGAAGATATCATCCGCGAGAACCTCTTTGCCATTGTTGAGACGTTTAACATAGCTCTTAATGCCACCCTCAAAATAGAAAGACTCATGTGCACCAGTGCGCTCATCCGTGACGGTAATCAGAATACCCTTGGTAAGATAAGCCTGGTGACGGGCGTAGCTGGAAACCCAATCATAATCAAAAGTGGTAGTCTCCTTAAAAATGGATGGGTCTGGGTAAAAAGTAATAGAGGTGCCAGAATCACGCGGAGAACCCTTGGTAACCTGCAGTTCCATGGTAGGTTTGCCGACATCAAACTCAATATGGTGAGTTTTACCATCTCGGTAGACTTCAGCGATCATGTGTGTAGATAGGGCGTTAACTACCGAAGAACCGACACCATGAAGACCAGATGAAACTTTATAGCCACCATCACCAAACTTACCACCAGCATGAAGAACAGTAAGAACAGTTTCTAGGGTAGATTTACCGGTCTTAGGGTGTATATCTACAGGAATACCACGACCATTATCATCCACGCGAACGCCACCATCTTTTAAGATGGTAATATCAATTTTATTGGCATGGCCAGCAATTGCTTCATCAATCGAATTATCGGCAATCTCCTTTATAAGATGATGTAAGCCATCATAGCCAGTGGAACCGATATACATACCGGGACGCAGGCGAACTGGCTCTAAACCTTCTAGAACCCGAATTTCCGATGAATCATAATCTCCAGCTTTATCAGCCATTTTGACAATACCTCTTCTTAATATACCTATATATTGTACACCATAAAGAGGAAAAGTTCAAGCGTGGTATAATGCTGATATGACATATCTAGATTACGCAGCTACGAGTCCGCTTTTGCCAGAGGTGAGAGAGGCAATGCATGCGGCTGAAGAATATTTTTTTGCCAATGCATCAGCCCTGCACACCCCTGGGCATTTAGCAATGAATGAGATTGAGAAAACTAGGCATTTATTAGCAGACTTAATAAATGCTACACCAGAAGAGATTATTTTTACTTCTGGAGCATCAGAGAGCAATAACACCATAATTCGGACTTTTGAAGACTGTAAGATTGAAACTTCACCTCTAGAGCATCATTCAATCATAGAGTCTGCGCGTAAATATAGGGGTAAAAATGCGCCAAAATTATACTCCTACATGTTGGCGAATAATGAGACTGGGGAGATCTTAGACCTAAAAGATGTGTCAAAACGAGCTGCAAAAGATGAGTTAGTAGAATATCCAGAAATGTTTAGCGCAAGGGATGAGTGGGGCAATCCCCTGGTAACTATAAAAAAAGGTAGCTATGTGCATTCCGATTTAACTCAAGTGCTTGGGAAAATGCCTATAGATGTAAAAGAGCTAAAGCTGGACTATGCCACCTTTAGCGCGCATAAAATAGGTGGTCCAGTTGGCGTAGGGGCACTATATATACGGAGGGGAGTGCCGTTTAAACCTTTAATTATCGGAGGCAACCAAGAGAATAAGCGGCGCGGTGGCACCTATAATGTAACTGAGATAATCGGTTTTGGTGCAGCCCTAGAATATATCATTAAGGAGAAGACTTGGGAAAAATATAATAATGAGATAAGATTATTAAGGGATAGCCTGGCTAATCGAATTTTAATGGAAATACCCGGTAGTTCCTTAAATACAGTCTTAAAACCCGATGCTTCCCTGCCAAATATCTTAAATGTATCTTTTCGGGCGGCAGAAGGTGAATCCATACAGTTATACCTGGATGCAGAAGAGATAATAGTGTCTACCGGTTCGGCTTGTGCAGCCGGGGATACGAAACCATCGCATGTATTAATGGCAAAAACCGGAGATGCTGAAGTAGCCCATTCATCCGTAAGGTTCTCTTTTGGGTTAGAAAATAAGCTGGAAGATATAGATAGAGTAATGAAAGTACTGCCTGGTATAATAGAGAAATTACAAGGCATGAGCACTATCACGAAATAATTGTAGTACTACTAATTTGATATTTTTAGTATTATCGGCCTCATAGCTGTTTGTTACGATAATTTTCTATTGCATCCCTCAAGGCATCGTGACCCAAGATAGAACAGTGAAATTTATGTTTCGGAAGATTACCGAGATAATTGTCTATGTCTTTAGCGGAAATTTGGAGGGCCTCATCTAGAGTCTTGCCCTTAGCAAGCTCTGAAAGAGCGGAAGTGGAAGCGATAGCCGAGGCACATCCATAAGTCTTCCAGCGAATATCAGTAATTTTGTGAGTTTTTTGATCCACCTTGATAAACATTTTCATCTGGTCACCACAGATAGGATTACCGACTATACCACTGGCATCATATTTGAAGTTATTTTCATCACCCATCAGAAAATTACGAGGGTTCAAAAAATGATCTTTTACAATATCAGTATAAACCCAGTCCTTACCTTCATTCATGGGTTAATTATAGCACAGTCTGACAGATATCTTATCTTACTTTGAATGTACTTTCATCTGGCTTGTCTTCAGATTCCGAAACAGATACCGAGTCTTCATCCGATTGAACTTTAGGTTTCGGGTTGGACTCTGACTGCAGAGACAGAGTTGATAGCTTTGAAGTCCGAGCAGCATTCTTAGCGAGCCATTCATCCAAAAAGCCTTTTTTAGGCGTTTCTTGGCCTTCCGAGGCCGTTTTAGGCGCAAAGCTGGATGTTTCAACGTTTTTAGCCGAAGTCGTGTCTACGGGGCTTTTAGAAGGCTCTGGCGCGTTTTTTGATTCTTCGGCCATTTTAGCCTTACTGGCAGCACTCCAGCGGTCCTCTATTTCTTTCTCTACCTCAGAGCGAGTTCTACCAAACTTAGCAGCTGAATAAGCCTTTAAGCTATCCATAAGCTCCTCATTCGGTTCCCCCATTGGGGCTGGTAGCCTCATAGTAAATGGTGCTGATGGCATGTCAAACATCATTACCTTGGCGACAGCGGAAAAATTTGGAGTCTTCGTAAGATCTTCTGCAGTGAAAGTAGGCGTAAAAGCCTTAACCATCAGATCTGCATCAGTTACGCCAATACGGCCACAAATAATCGTACCCACATTACCAAGTAGAGCCTCCCTGATCTTCTCAGTAAGCTGTGTCATAAACTGATTCGCCACTATAAGATTGAGTCGATACTTGCGAGCCTCAGAGAGGATAGATTCGAAGCTGTCAGTAGCAAAATTTTGAAACTCATCCACATAAAGACAAAAGTCCTGGCGTTGATCCTCCGGGATATCTTGGCGACTCATAGCGGCTTGTTGGAATTTCATTACAAAGATCATGCCGAGGAGGTTGGCATTGATGTCGCCAAGGCGACCCTTGGAAAGATTTACGAGAAAGATCTTCTTATTATCCATGATTTCGCGGATATTGAAGCCAGATTTAACCTGTCCTAAAGTATTTCTCATAATAGTATTAGAGAGAAATGGCCCCCATTTAGATGCAAACCAGGTAATAACTTCGCCCGCATCATTGCTTTTTTGAGAAGCCGGAAATTCCTTAGTCCAATAATCATATACGGCCTTGTCAGTAACATACTTAAGCTTCGACTTAACAAATTCTGGGTCAGTAAAACACTGAGGAATATCAATGAATGTAGCACCGGCCGGATCGCTCATTAAGAGAAGTGCAGCATTTCTAAACATATGCTGGCCCCGTGGACCAAAAAAGCCTTGGTTATTTGGATCAAAGAGAGATTGCAGCATACTAATTCCCTCCTGTACGATAAAATCTTTCTGATCTTCGGTAGTATATTCAAACATATTCATACCAACGGGATGTTCAATATCGGCTGGATCGAAATAGATAACATCATCAATACGTTCCTCGGGAACACGTTGTAATAAGGCCTCTACAGCATCACCATGCGGGTCGATAAAAGCAAATCCCCGGCCATCACACATATCTTGAAAGGCAATATTTTCCAAGAAGACAGATTTACCCATACCAGTTTGCCCAATTACATACATGTGGCGGCGGCGATTTTTTTCATCCAAATAGATGGCTTTTTCTGTACCACGAAATTCATTAGTACCAAGGAATACGCCCTCCGTAGCAAGGCGAGCTGGGCCATCAACCTGCTTGGTAAGCTGGCGTTCTACCTGAGAGTTTGGAATGGAGTTTTGTTCTGGTAAATGAAAGATAGAAGCAAGTTCAACACTATTTAGGATACTGGAATGGTTTTTGAGCGGGAAGAATCTAAAGGTGTAGTCAATAATGAGCTTTTTGGTATCTTTAAAGGTATTAACCTTAAACCCGTTAAGCTCAGGCGAATTAAACTGAGAAAAGGCCGATACAATACCGCCCATAATAGCTTCTGAACGAGGTTTATTGTCTGAGCTAGCCACAATGCGAATGAGGGTTTCGAAAGCCGGGTAGCGCATCTTATTAGTAATTGCAGAAATTTCATCCTGTTTGATATTAGTAATCGTTGTTACCTGCTCGGTCTTCTCATGTTCTGGCGGAACCTCCCATGGGGCACGGATGAGGTCCATGGCAAAGTTGCCGATACCTGCGCCGACAGTTTTAGTCTTTTTGCCTTTTTGGATATTTTCAATGTATTGTTTCCCGCTTTCTGACCAATTTTTTTGTGCAGGGCGAAATAAAATTTGTACAGCAGCGCCCTCATCTTTTCCGACACTAGCAAGAGCGTTTAGAATAGCCATTTGGGCATCACGTTTAGTATCTTCATATGTAGCGATAGGTAAGTAGTAGTCCTTATTTAAGGTAAGCTCTGCCCCAGCTACGGCATTGATGCCGCCTCCGCCTTTAAAGATATTAGCCTCACGCTTTTCTTCTAGGCGAGCAGCAGGGTAAGCGGATTGGATAGCCTGTTTGACTGTCTCTGTAAGTACGGCAGGGACAATAGCATAGTACTTGATAAAGCCATCTTTAGCGATAATTTCTAGAGAGAAGTGGCGCTGGCCATATAACTTGGTCTTAATGCCTTTAGTAATAGTAGATGATAAAATGGAGTACATCACTTGAGCCTTAGAAATAGCTTCGTTAGCAATATCACGTTTATCCCTTCCGCCAGCCTCAATATCATCGGTAGTAGGTGGCAGATGAATAAGGAGGGGTACCATCTTAAGGCCACGTTCGTATTTTTTGGCCTTGCGCAGCTTAGAGATGTAGGTGCCGCCAAAAATTCCAGCAATAATGCCGATCGCTGCAATGATAATCGATGCTACCACCCAGACTTCCATTATCTAAACGCCCCCCATCAGTAGATTGTAGAGATAAGGAAGCGCCGCAGGCCTTTTTGCCGTAATGTTGTAAAAAAAACTAGAACAGATTAGATTTCTCATGCGGCCAACTTTCTATTATAAGAATTATCAAGATTCGCCTCCATTGCGGCCCTGGCATCATCATAAAATTTTTCTACATTGCCGGTCTGGTTAAACCTAGATATGACTCTATCCATTTCTTTAACCCCGGCCGGATCTAAGCGGTCTTTAGTTCTAATAACATCATTATTAAAGCTTTCTTTTATAGTTCGTTCAGATTCGATTTCATAAGATGGGGCATCATATTCCATATTGGTCGGCATTTCTAGGTCAATTACTTTACCAAGTTCCTGGTTCGACTCATTATCGTTTACATAAGCAGAAGAATTGCCCAAGCGAACAGCAATATTACCAATATTGCGCTTATCAACATCGCTTATATTGTTACCCCAATTGCTATCAGATAAGTCTAGATTATTGTCGGGTTCGGGATTAGGACTATTATCAGGATTAATGCCGGCTTCACTCGTAAAAAAAGCTTGAGAATCCGAATCGTTCTTTTTAGTATGACCATAATCCATAAGCTTATTTTATCACATTAAGCACGTTTTGCCACTAGAAATTCAGCCAAAATTATGAATAAGAAGATAAGGCTAGCAGTCCATAGACTAACTGCTCCAAATGAACATGCCATCAAGAACATTATTGGGCCAAAAGCAAAGACAGCAGAATAGAGATAGTCTTTACTTCTGAATGTTTCCTTTTTGAAGGCCAAGCGCAAAAAACTCTGCATCAAAAAAGCAATGACCCCAAAGGCCACTATATAAACTGTTGTAAAAAATAATAGAACACCTAGAGGTCCGATCTCAGTCGGAGAAGTAAAGTTTAGCATAAATAATAAAGCTGCGAGTCCTATTATGCTAATAATAGATATAACACGGTTATGCTTCATGACATTATTATAACATGAGTTCCGCAAACCCCCAAGTAATTATTTGGAGGGGGCGGGGGGTTATCCAGCGCTTAAATTCACAACTATTGGCCGCAACCCCTGATCCGCTTTTCCCTTCTTTGACCGCTTCACGCTAGGTGAAGCATTGTCCTTATCGGCGTTTTCTTTCGTTCTGGTTTATGTTTTTGTCTTTATGGAAGGTACTAACGAAAGATTTACCAATGCGCTCTACGCTAACGATGCTATCTTTGGCGGAGCTCTAGGTAATTCCTATTGATGTAATTTATGGCTAGAAATTACCTTTTCGCCCGCCAAATCTTATGGTTTATTTCTAGCTTTGAAGCGTTTTCTTTTCATATCTTCCTTTTATTTTTAGTTTTTGTTTTAGTCATCCCGACTGTTTTTATACTAGCACAAAAGCTAGGAAAAATCAATAGATTTGTTCAACTTTTATAGAGTATTTTTTACAACATTTTACCTATTTGTTCCCTGTTCTATATTTTTATTCATATTGTTGTACTTTTTACAACATTCATATTTTTGAGGCTAGTATTTTTTTGATATTTTTTCGCATCTTTTACAACGGTATAAAAAAATGCGCGATCAGATTTGTAGTCTTGAATTAGTTATGGTATAATTAAAGAATTGGGGCTGACAAAGCTTAGACGAATTATTAACAGTTATGAGGCATGCCGATTAAATACCGTAAGTATTAATAAGTGCTAAAAACACAAAAACTGCGCATGTTGCTTACATGCCAGCTTATGCCTAATTATTTATAGGCTGGTTCCAGCTTGAGGTTTCGTAGGGTTGGAATTATCATATAGCGAGAATAAGGCTATTTGACTAGCGAAAAATAGCACGAAAATTAGCTATGGTAGTCGTTAGTTTCGTTTTCTGCCGCTAATGACACTTTGCCAAGATGAAACAGAAAACTATGCATGTAGAATCATAACCCAGTGATAGTACGGACGGGGAGGCAGTATCCCCCAGCTCCACCATTAGCTTGAACCTTCTTTCAAAGAAAAGTTCAGTGAAAAACTTAGTTTTAAAAATAGATCAGAAGCGGATTCCGATTTATTTTTTTATTCTGGAATAAATCACATGATGATTTGCTATTATTAACCAAAAATTGACTTGGAATTTGCCTCCTAAGTCAATTTTAGTACTTATTTCTTTTGTTAAACTTTTCATTAAAAAGAAGGTTCGAGTTAGAAAAAGGCCGGTAACTGCGAGGAAAACCGGCCTTCTTTGTAGAGTGTGGAGTTATTTTGGCTAATTTTTGTTTTGACCCTCTGAATAATTTTTTTATTCAGAAGCTATCTCTATAATATATTGAAAAAACGCTAATGTCAATATATTTTTTGAACAATTTTTTGTATTTTTTATGAGTTTTCCACAAGCATTTCAATAACAATTCCCCAATCGTGAGGAGATCATTTTTTTAAATAATTTTTAGAAACGGACGACTAGATATTTTTTACCGATAAATATACGTGGTGTGCAGTAGGGGGGGTTGAAATCTTTAAAACCCTATGCTAACTAGTGGAGTATGATTGCAAAAATACATTCCGCAATCCCTCATGGTTTTGAGGGAAAAATAGTAGAAGTTGAAGGGGATATGAACCGAGGGCTGCCAGCCTTCAATATAGTTGGTATGGCCAACAAAACCATCAATGAGGCAAAAGAACGAGTACGGAGTGCCCTGGTGAATTCCGGCTTCTTCTTCCCTAGCAAGAAAGTAACTATCAGCCTCGCACCAGCAGAGCTTCTGAAAGATGGCGCTTATTTAGATTTACCTATAGCCTTATCGATATTGGTGTTGTCTGGTCAATTAATCAAAGATGATGTAGCCAACAAAATGTTCGTGGGTGAATTGTCACTAAATGGCGAGGTAAGGCCCGTGAAAGGCATTATAAACGTGCTAGAAGCGGCGAGAAAGGCCGGTTACGCGGAAATATACATACCAATGAAAAATCTAGCGCAGGCTTCATTAATAGGCGATATCACCGTTCACGGCGTTCATACCCTAAAAGATCTATTCTTAGCATTAAAAGGTCAGCTGCAGGTGCCTCTGGCAACCGATGTTAAGACCCCAGAAACTTCAACATGCCACAATGAAGATGCGCTCGGGCAAATTAGGGGACAAAAATTAGCAAAGCGTGCTATAGAGATTGCTGTAGCTGGTCATCATAATATTTTAATCTCTGGTCCACCAGGCGCCGGCAAAACATTGCTTGCTAAGGCGGCAGCCAGCCTATTGCCGGACTTGACCCCTGCGGAGAAGGTTGAAATCACCAAGATATACTCAATTGCTGGATTATCGAAGGATGAAATTATCGAAAGAAGGCCTTTCAGAAGTCCACATCATACATCTAGCGCTGTATCTATTATCGGCGGGGGGATGATGGCTGGACCAGGAGAAATATCTTTAGCGCATAAAGGGATATTATTTCTGGATGAAATACCAGAGTTTCCAAGATCAGTACTGGAGTCTTTGAGGCAGCCACTGGAAGACAAAGAAATCTCCATCTCCAGAGTTAATGGCAAGACTACTTACCCGGCAGACTTCATGTTGATAGCCACAATGAATCCTTGCCCGTGCGGCTATTTAGGGGATCCAACACATGATTGTAAATGTACTGAGGTACAAATTCAAAATTATAGGAGAAAGCTTTCCGGGCCGCTATTTGACCGCATAGATATCAATGTTGATGTGGAGAGAGTAGACAATGCTGACTTATTGAAACCATTACCAAATGAGATTAATGAACAAAATGTTGTAAAAAATAATATAACAGATGCTATTGTACGACAAAAGGCCCGATATGGCCGGGATGGAGTTTACAATAGCTCTTTATCATCATTTCAAGTGTCAAAGCTCTTAGAAATAGACCCCGCAGCTAGGCAAATACTTTCTACGGCCTCAGAAAAGCTAAAGCTGTCAGCTAGATCATATTTTAAGGCTATAAAAGTAGCCCAAACTATAGCAGACCTAGATGGTGCCAACAAAATTTTAGCCAAACATTTGGCCGAAGCGCTAACTTATAGAAAACGCTAATTTCCTCTTGTTTTTTCCCTGGTAATTTGTTATAATTATTACCAGGTTAATTCAAAGGAAAGGACTATCATAAAAACTACATCATGCACTCGCCTCAATTCGGAAATTCGTTATCCGGAGGTACGCGTAATTGGTGCTAGTGGAGAACAGCTAGGTATCATGTCTAGCAAAGAGGCCCAGATTCTGGCGAATCAACAGGGAGTGGATTTGGTGGAAATTGCCGCCAATGCCAACCCACCGGTCGTTAAAATCATTGACTGGGGTAAATATCAGTACCAGAAGATGAAGGAAGAGGCTAAAAATCGCAAAAAGGCTCGCGAAAAACAGTCTGAATTGAAGCAGATGAAGATTGGCCTAAAAATTAGCGACAACGACCTTAACATTAAAGTTCGCAAAATGCGTGAGTTCCTAGATGATGGAGACCGAGTAAAAATTTTAATAATTTTCCGCGGTCGAGAAATGGCCCACAAAGAGATTGGCAATGAGTTACTAAATAAGGTTGTCGAGCTCTTGGGGGACAATGTCGTGATGGAGGGCAAAGCGCAAATGAGCGGGCGGAATTTATCGGTACAGGTACGGAAGAAGTAATTTCCTACTTTTACGGCTTGCCGATGGCACATTGAAGAAGCACATTATTTTATGCTTCAAATAATACTAAACATAACCAAAGGAAAACTATTATGCCAAAGCTAAAAACGCATAAGGGTACCGCAAAGAGGATCAAAATTACCGGTTCTGGTAAATTGATGCGCGAGCGGGCATTCGGGAATCATATTCTCGCTAAGAAATCTAAGGCCAGGAAGCGCAACATGAAAACTGCTGCCGCTATTAATGGCAAAATTAATAAGAATATAAAGAAAGCATTGGGGGTATAATCATGAGAGTAAAAAGAGGTGTCGCGGCACACGCAAAACACAAGAAAATTTTAAAAGCCGCTAAAGGCATGCAACATGCGCGCACACGCAGTTATCGCTTGGGTAAGCAGGGTGTAATTAAAGCTTTGCAGTATAGTTACCGCGATCGCCGCAATAAGAAGCGTGATTTTAGGGCTCTATGGATTACCCGTATCAATAATGCTTCTCGCGAATTAGGTCTTTCCTATTCTCAGCTGATTGCTGGTATGAAAGCTAAAAATATTTCACTAGATCGTAAGATTTTAGCGGATCTCGCAGTGAATAACCCTGAGGCATTTAAGAAAATTGTTAATACGGTAAAGGAGAAATAAAATGGCTATTTGTGAAATTACCGGCAAGGGCAAAATGTATGGCCATAATGTTTCATTCTCTCAGAGACATACTAGAAAAGTATTTAAGCCGAATGTGTCGAAGCGGACTTTGATTATCAATGGTCAGAAGATTAAGTGCAACGTGTCTACCTCGGCTCTAAGGACTTTAAGGAAAAAAGGTTTGATTGAGTCGCCAAAGGCTCGTGCCGAGAAAAAAGCGACCAAATAATGGTCCACCAAAAAATCACCCAGTAAGGGTGATTTTTTGATATTAAGCCATCTGTAAGCCGGGTTCTGTGGCTATATATAATATATAGCTGGCGACCATCTATCTTGACGTTACATTGCTATAACGTTCTAGCGGTGAGCGCACATCCTCGAGCGAAGGTATATAGTGCTCCTTGCAACAGGTAGGGTTTGCCTCCGCACCGTATCGCTACAGCGCGCTGTGGGCTCTTACCCCACTCTTTTCACCCTTACTCCTCTAAAAGAGGGGCGGTATAAGTTTCTGTGGTACTTTCCCTATCCTTACGGACGGTCACCGTTAGTGACTACCCTGCTCTGTGTTGCCCGGACTTTCCTCTTATAAAAAGCGGTCGCCTTTCAGGCTCATAGATATTATAACATATATGTAACTATTTTTGTAATATCTTATCTATTGCGGCATTAGCCTCAGAGTCAGCAATTGTGTTCTGGCTACGCGGAACATGCATGAAAGATATGGCATCAAAGTTGTAAAGTTTGCTTTGAATGTCGTTATAGATCTGGGTAATATCGCGGTTTTTAATATGGAAAATACCATTTAGTTGATTTACTACCATTAGGCTGTCAGAAATAAAGCGTACAGTTTTGTAGTTAAGCTCGATCGCACGGTCAATTCCCTTACGCATAGCATAATATTCGGCCATACGAGAAGTTGCAAAACCGATAAATTCACCACTGCGTTCAATGATTTTTCCAGTATTATCATAAATACAATACCCAATACCAGATGGCCCTGGATTACCACGCGAAGCACCATCAACATTAATAGTGAAGCCATTGGCGGTATTACGAGGCGAAATATAGCCCGACACAACTTCATTATTTTCAATCTCAAGCACAGATGCGCTAGCCTCGTTAAGATGAATGCCTGAGCTGGCGAAATCTTTAACGAACTTATAGGCCGTATATCGATCGCGAGGTGTAATCTTATCTACACTATTTATACCAAGCTCATATATAATATATAGATTACTGAGTTGACTTGCGCCTTCGGGTGCCAGAAACGTAATTACATCTTTAAGTTTAACTGATGAAGTATTGAGCCCGGTATACTCAGCGAGAGAACGAGCCATAGCCTCCTCTGGTTGTTCACCAAATTTTATCTTGCCAGTAGGAAGTTCCCAAAAAACCGGGGTGTCACTACGACCTCGGTTACGTTTCAAAACCAGAACTCCGTTCTCGTTTTTTACTAAGCCCACTACGCGAATTCTTTGCTTCATCCCACCTCTCATCTTAAAGCCCCATAGACCTGTTTTCCCCGTAATAGATACAAGGTGGGTAAAATCTTATGCGATACACCCACGGGTGTAAGCCACGAAATCCCTATAACATGATTATTCAGGAAAATCATGCTGCCGATGGGGCTAACCTGATTATATCATACTTTTATAAGCCTTGCTTAACTTTTCTTCTCCCAATAATAGCTTCTAGATTATAGGTATATGAGGATAAAGTCAAAGATATTTCCTAACTACCAACTATCAGATAAAAAAAGTCGATGATCCCATTCATACAGTTGATCATCAGATGAGAAAAGACTTCGCTGAATAGGAGTATAAGCACATAGATGACAATGATACCGTAGTGCTCAACATTGACAAGAACAGAGCGAAAACCATCCGGTGCAATCGCATAAAGTACACGCGACCCATCGAGCGGTGGGATAGGAATAAGATTAAAAATCATAAAACCCAAATTAATGTAAATGAGTTCAGAAAAGACAAACTCCCACACTTCCCCGCCCAGGCCATAAATCAAACCAGAAAAATGACCAATAAGAAAAGCGAAGAATGCGAGCAAGAAATTAGTGGCTGGGCCAGCGAGCGCGACCAAGGCCATGCCCCATTCACGCCATTTAAGATTATGGTAATTTACCGGTACTGGCTTAGCGCCACCAAATACCGGAGCACCAAGAATATACAATATAACTGGCACCAAAATAGACATATACGGATCTATGTGTCTAATAGGGTTAAGTGTGAGACGGCCAGCATTTTTAGCGGTATAATCTCCTAGCCAATAGGCCGCAATACCGTGAGAAAGCTCATGCAAAACGACAGAGAGAAAAACTATAATCAGAATAATAACGATGTGGCCAAAGTTGAGATTCATTTTAGTTTAATACTATTACTTCTTTAGTGTCCGCTAGGTTATCTAAATTTTTGACCTTGAGCTTTTTCTCGACACGAGCCGTAAGTTTAAGATCTGCCACCATGCCATCGACGTTGCCCATAGATACAACCAACTTGGGCTCAATTTCCCGAATGGCACGGACAGAAGATGTGCAGAGAATATCCGCGACAATGTCATCTAAGTTCTCTTCAATGCCACCAATAATGCCAGTATGGATTCCGCCGATCTCTACATCGTAGATAGTTTTGCCACTTTCAGTAGCAATGCCACGGACAGTGGCATCGCCGATCTCAAACTCACCAGGGCCTTTAATTTTGCCAACTGCAAGGCTAGCATCAATTATGGCATCCGCAATATTAAACTTAATAGTGGTTTTCTTCGTGGTAATAGTAATCTCATCTGGGGATTTGCTTTCGATTTCAAACATTTTATACTCCTATCCTTTTATTATTTTTTCTGGATCAATGATTTCAGAAATTTCCATTTCGAAAATCTCTGTAATGAAACGATCGTGCACGCTTCTGCGATAGGTAAAATCATCCGGTGACATAATGGCATAGTTAAGTGGCTTACCCTGTTTTTTTTCGACAACTTCTGCCCAACGCGTAAGCTTCTTGGTCTTGTCATTACCAATAATGAGCATATCTATGCCATCCTGACCAGGTAAGCGATTAGTGACAACTAAACCTTTGAGGTAATTTTTAATGGAGCGACAATAATCTTCCCAAGTATTTTCTTTAATATCTTTTTCATGAATTGTATCAACTTTTTTCGAAAAGATTTCGATCATTGGCCTACAGAATGGGTGTTTACTGTTGGCTGAGTAATAAATTTTATTGTCAAAAGTTTCATTTTTAATAATGCCGATACTTTCGAGATTTAGCAATTCCCTGCGGACAGAATTGATTTGTTCATCTATTACCCTAGTCATTTCACGAACATAAAAACTTTTCTCTGGGTTTTCGAAAAATAATTTCAAAAGCTTAGCACGAGTCTTGGAACCGAATAATTTTTCTGTTGGCGTGTTAGTTTCTTTGCTCATTATGTATATATTTTAGCACATATGGGCAAACTTCTTCAAACTTCAACCAAATTATTTGCTTATTACGTTTAAACCAGGTCATCTGGCGCTTGGCTAAGTGCCAGTCTTCATAAAAACATCGCTCTTTAGCCTCATCCAATGTGAGCCTGCCGGTGAGATATTCCCAGGCATATTTGTAGATATTGCTCTTCATGGCACCATTATCCCAACCATATTCCTCCACCAAACCCTCGGTCTCTGCATAAAGTTCTGGAGAGAACATCTGATCGATACGCCGCTTCAAACGGTCCCTGAGAACTGTTGCTTCCCACTTAATTCCTACGAGGAGATAATTCCCTTTGACCTCTGTTCTATCTGAACAACTTTTTTGTTCAATATCGCCGATCTTGGCGCCAGTAGGCCCTTTAAAATGATAATCATAAATAAGTGCATCTATGTATAGACCTGTGCCTCCAACGATGATCGGGACTTTGCCGCGCGCCTTTATATCTTTGATTTTTTCTTCAGCATAAATCTTCCAATCCGCCACAGTAAAACGCTCGCCTGGCTCCACCAAGTCTAGGCCATAGTGCGGGATGCCATCCATTTCTGTCTTAGTTGGTTTAGCTGTGCCTATATCCATACCTTTATAGATTGCACGAGAGTCGGCGGAGATGATCTCTCCGCCAATCGCTTTTGCGATTTTGATAGAGATGCCAGTTTTGCCAGAGCCAGTGGGACCTAGGATAACAATAGTACTGTTGGCTCGATGGGTCCTGCCAGCTTTTCCTCCCCCAAAATTTTGCTTCGCAAACATTTTGGGGGTCCCCCTCCAGCTGTCACCCATCGATGTAGACACTATTTTAACCCTTTTAAAAACTCTGCTAATTTATTTATCTCTATTTTTTCTTCTTTATCGCGCAAGCGTACAGATACCGTGTTGCTTTCTACATCTTTCGGGCCGACAATGATTACGCAAGGGATCTTCATACTGGTAGCGCGGCGGATTTTCTTGCCGAGCGAATCGGCAGAATCATCTACCGTGTAGCGCATTTTGTTGTGCGGGAGAGGGTCGTTTAGTTCTACGCCATCTAATATGTTGGTGATTTTGCCGACATAATCTGCAACTTGGTCGTTTACTGTAAGGATACGGACATTTTCTGGGGCACACCACATTGGTAGCCAGCCAGCGGTGTGTTCTAGGTAAATACTCATAAAGCGTTCAATGGCACCCATGAGTGCACAATGGATCATAATCGGGGTCTTTTTAGAACCATCAGCGTCGGTGTATTCTAGATGGAAACGAACTGGCATGGCATAATCTAACTGCACAGTGGCAAGCTGCCATTCACGCCCTAAGGCGTCTACCGCCATAAAGTCCATCTTGGGGCCGTACATCGCGGCTTCGCCTTCGCCAATGAAGTAGTCCATCTCGAACTTATCAGCCATCTCTTTAATGGCACTCTGGGCCTTCTCCCACATTTCTGGGGTACCGATATAGCCGTCACCATCATCACGGAAAGAGAGGCGAAGTTTTAACTTCATATCGATCTTTTTGTATAAATCTTTAGCCGAGGCGATTAACTCACCGAAGATATCACCGACTTGATCTTCCGTACAGAAAACATGTGAGTCATCTTGAGTAATGGCACGAACACGAGAGAGCCCGCCGAGCTCACCCTTACGCTCATCACGGTATACCATGGTGGTCTCGAGGTATTTAATCGGTAAATCTTTATACGAACGCGGGCTACTGGCGAAAATCTGTGAATGATGTGGGCAAGAGACCGGCTTAATAGCTAAGTGGTCGCCACTTTCCTGGGAAACAAATTGTAGCATCTCGGGAAATTTTTCGTAGTGGCCAGAGGTCTTATATAAATCTACATTGGCGATATGTGGAATACAAACTTTCTTGTAACCATTTTTCAAACGGTAGCTCTGGGTAAAATCATTGAGCAAGTCGCGCAAGATTGTACCGCGCGGGGTAAACAGCGGCAACCCAGAGCCAACTAAGTCTGAAAAACAGAATAAATCCAATTCTTTACCAAGCTTACGGTGATCACGAGCTTTAGCTTCTTCCTGATGCGTCAAATACTCTTTGAGCTCTTTTTCCGTAGGAAAAGCTACACCGTAGATACGAGTAAGCATTTCCCTCTTTTCATCGCCACGCCAATATGCGCCAGCAATACGTATGAGTTTGAAAGCGCCAATTTCAGAAGTGTTTTCTACGTGCGGACCTTTACATAAATCCGTAAAAATATCACCAAGATCATAAAAAGAAATCTCTTCGCCATCTGGAAATTCCTCTATCAACTCGATTTTATAAGCCTGGTTGTGATCGTGGGCCCAGTTTAGAGCTTCATCTTTAGATACCACGCGTTTGACCATCGGGAGCTTGCAAGCAATGATGCTGTGCATTTTTTTCTCTATCTTGGGTAAATCAGCATCGGAAATTTTAATATCGCCAAAATCCATATCATAGTAAAAGCCATCATCTATGGCCGGGCCAATACCGAATGTAACTGTAGGATAAAGCTCCTGTACCGCGGCGGCAAGCACGTGGCTTAAGGTGTGTCTCATTTTTTCTGCATTATCCATGCCTTATCCTTTCTTTAAACTATTAGTATATTATAGTTTAGAGGGGGTAAAAATTCAAGATTTCTTCTTAAAGATGCCTCCGCGTATTTTTAATACCCTGCAAGTTTTGCAATAGGCATCATCAAAGCTGTCGTAAATTCTAATGTTACGACCAAAACAAGACCTTAATTCGTGTTTTATATCATTAAATTGAGAGCAAGCCAAAATAATATTTTTAGGACAAATGTTTTCTTTGTTGGAAAAACTTTTTAATACTTCCATAATCTCTTCAACCGTAAGCTCACCATCATCTATTTTGGATGGCCAGGAGTCTAGCGCTATGGTCTTAGCGCGACATTTGAGTCGAAATAGAAAATTATAATAACTTATGGTATGCATAACAGCCTTGGTGGTAAGGATTAGGGTATCGCATCTATTAAAGTTATCCGGCCGCTTCAAATCTAAACCAAGAAACTTTTGATTCTTGTACTTGCGCTTAAAGTATTTGAGACTAGTTATAGTGAGGAAATGGTTAGCAAAGACAATAAGATTAACTTTATCAATATAAGGCTTAATCGCCGCCTCGGCAACCGTGCGGGCATCCCTAGGCTTTGACAAAATCTTATCAGCATTGCGCCAATCTATAACTCTAATGACTTGAACTATAGGCAATTTTTCTTGCAAAAAATCTGCAAATAGCTCACCACCATAGCCACTATCAAAAATTACAACTTTTAGCATTTTATGCTTTACCTATTCCTTTCCACCTCCGCTTGGAGGAATTTTAACACCCTAGATAGAGAAAGTGATGTGCATTTTTTAGACTTATGCAACAAATGTCGCATAAGTCTAAAAAATAAGAGTATTTAAAGATATAAACTAAAGTTTTAAAATATTTGTGGTTTCATTTCGGAATGACCTTTAGTATAATTTGATTAAATTGGAGGTTATATGAAAAAGATTGGGTATTACATAGATTTGATGCGGCTGTCAGCCGGAGCAAGCCTATTAATTGGTTTAGGGGATTTTGTGCTACTTAAAATCGGCGAGCCTTTGGGGCCGTTCCTATTTGCTTTTGGCCTGCTAGGCGTATGTGTGCTAGGGTTAAACCTTTTTACCGGAAAATGCGGTTTTTTGTTTGAGGATGGGATAAAGATATCGGATTTATTGATAATTCTATTAGCAAATCTAGTATGCGGATATGCAATTGGGGTTATCTTTAGCTTGTTTGATACTTCAATTATAAGTGTAGCCGAGACAAAAGTGGCAAACTGGAGTATGAGTCTGGAATTCTTCCTGAAGGCCGCAATGTGCGGAATAATCATGTATCTAGCCGTAGAGCTATATAGGCGTGGTACCAAGCTAGGGATACTCTTTGGTGTGCCATTATTTATATTTTGTGGGTTCCAGCACTCTATAGCAAATGCAATCACGATGGGGATAGCAGTAGATTTTAGTTGGACAATCTTATTATGTGCGCTGGGTAATTTTGTGGGTGCACTTGCTGCTTGGGGCTTATGTAGGAAGAAGGCGAGCTAGCATTGTTGAGCATATATTAACTGGCGAGTGGGTCTTCTTGTAATGGGTGCGCGTATCTTTCCTCTGTTATTCTGTCGAGAGAATCGGAAATATCTTGGCCTAAGTTCTTTGTTATAATCGTATCCAAAGTCGTATAATCCGCCTGATTATCGTTTGAATTGGAGCATTCCTTCAAACAATAATTTGCAAGAGACTCGGCTTTGATAGTGACAATATTGGTTCCAAGAATATCATCCCGCACGCCCCTACAAAATCTAGGTGACACAATTATACAATATTTAGCTCCATGAATCTCTAGGTGTTTCATAATCCTACGGCTATTGATCTGTTGGATGCTTGTCCTTGAAGTCTTAGCATCAACATTAACCTTATACAGATTGTCATCCATATTGTCCATTACACATAGCAAATCCGTATCGCCAGATCCACTGATAATATCGGCGCTTCGATTTTCCCTAAAAAGCTCAAAGAGTGGCTTGAGAGCATGTTCAAATGATTTACCATCCCGTGAACCATATTTTGAATGATATACCATTGCCTGAATAACTTCAGCAAATGTCTTTTCATCATCTTTTCCAAGGACAGAACCCGAGGTGACTTGTTTACTATTAACAAGATTGATGTATTTTAGTGGCTCAAACTCATATAGGTCACGAATCCACTCATCTTTTGAAATGCTGTCCTCTAAGGCGATTGGCTTGCCGAATGGAGAAAAATGAGCGATCAGCCTACGGGCATCAGCTTCTATGGCAGAATTTAATTGTATGTATCCAGAATATGGTTGATGGGGTGCGTAGGCATCATTTCTCGTACTATTAGACCCATGTTTAAACACAAATAATTGACCATCGTTGTGTCCTTGGTCGCCAATAATGTCGATAACTCCGAATTGTTGGAAGATCCTCAAAAAATAATAATTCATTTCGTGGGCGCAATTTGCAAAAATTTCATCATACTCTGGAATAGCATGAAAAAGTGCATTTTTTTCGAAGAAAGTTTTATTCCGCCACTCTAAAATACTATCAACTAATTCAAGGTATCTCTCTTTATCAATAGACTCTATAAATGGTAAGAAGTAAATACATTCATCAATATATAGCCTCTTATCCAGCTTTTCTTCCAGTAATAATTTAATTATTAGTCTGCCAATAAAAATGTGAAAGTTATTAGAAGTATTACTGTATGGACTTGGAAACTGCATAGAAAAAAGATTAACCAAGGATGCTTTTTGTCTGCTTATAGTATGCCTTCTGCACATATCTGTCATTGGGCTAGATATAAATTTGCCATCTTTTTTGTAGCCGAACATATAGAAGCAAGCTTGGCTAAGGCGTACGCCCATCGTACTAGAGGCACCATCGTAGCTCCTGCCTCGATATGTATGATTGGCTTTTAAACTTTGGCGTAATAAATCATTATTTATTTGGTTATCTTGTATTGACATACCATAAATAAAGGCATCAAACAAATCATCAGAACTAATATTCTTCTGCAAAATCCATTTGTTATCTTTTGCTCTATTTAGATTGATCATTATTTCCTCCTATTGTTTTCACTATATTAAATGCCAATTTTGGTGGGATGGCTTCACCGATCATTCTTCTGATGAAGCTATCAGATACGCCATCTGGCAATTCCCATTCGGCCGGCAAGGATTCAACGATAAATAGCTCCCGCATGGTTAACACTCTAGCATCAGAATAAGTACCATCCGGCAACCTACGCCCAGGATGGACATTGTTGTGTGAGCCAATATTTCCATTGTTCATGGTTCTGGCGGGCGCAGGGGCATCCCAATGCATACGCTTATAGGTATTATGGAACCCTTTTATGCGGCTACCATCTTTTTTCTTAGGGTAATATACTTCATTTTTCATGGCACTACACCCCTCCGGAGTGTGCTTCATGCATTCAATCTCGCGTTCATTGTGAACTTTTGCATAATGATATTTAATGCCAGAATCTTCACCAGATTCAAGACTAGGTAAATCGCCAATAGCTTCTTTTAAGGTAATTTCCTTTTGAGGCTTTGGCCAAGGCCAAGAAAGGCCTTTTTTGTAGAGCTTTATAATTGCACGTGGCCTACTTTGTGGTACTCCATAGTCCTTAGCATTCAGGACTCTGGCTTCGATAACGTATCTATGGCCATAGACATCATTAAGAATATCTTCTAGTTTAGAAAAACTATTTTTATATGGAAAAAACATAGTTAAAAATTGGGGTACATTTTCGATCAAGATATAATCAAAATCTTTTGCATTAATTACGTCAATAATATCGAACACGAGATAGTTACGAGGATCGGATTGTTTTTTGTTAAGACTTTTATTCATCCCTAGAGTACTCAAACCCTGGCATGGTGGTGTAGCGATTAAAAATTTTACATTGTCACTAATATTGTCTAAAAACTCATCCTTAACATCCTTAATATCACCTATAATCATCTTTGATGCTGGGTATAATCTCTGATATAGTTCACCTCGTTTTTTTATTAGCTCATTAGCCACCACTATATCAATACCCGCATCCTTAAAATAGGTTTCGGCAATGCCGGCACAGGAAAACATTGAAGCACCTTTGATCATTTCCCTATCTCCTTTACGATACTGTATGTGAGCATTGGGGGGATAGCTTCTCCAATAATTCTCCGCATAAAAGTGTCAGTGGCCCAACTTGGGATATCCCAGTCTGCAGGTAGTGATTCTACTATAAATAATTCCCTAAGAGAAAACACTCTCGCATCCGAATAGGTGCCATCTTTTAATTTGCGGCCAGGATGGACATTTTCTTGTGAGGAAATAGCATCACAGCGCATAGTGATGGCTGGAGCGGGTCTGTCCCAACGCATGCGTTTATAAGTAGAATTAAAGCCAGTAACTTTTGACCCATCTTTTTTGATTGGATAGAACTCTTTATTGTCATGAGCTGAGCAGCCAGTTGGGGTATGTCTCATCCATTCAATATGATTTCTAGCGTGCTTTCTGGCAAAATGATTTTTAATGCCGGAATCTTCACCAGATTCAAGACTAGGTAAATCGCCAATAGCTTCTTTTAAGGTAATTTCCTTTTGAGGCTTTGGCCAAGGCCAAGAAAGGCCTTTTTTGTAGAGCTTCGTAATAGCCCTTGGCCTGCTCTGCGGTACACTGTAATCCTTGGCGTTTAAGATTTGCATTTCTATTTCGTACTTATCGCCGTATTTATCTTTCAATATTTTGCCTATAGTACAAAGCTCATTTTTATATGGTAAAAATACTTTGAAAAATCCTGGTACATTCTCAATTAAGATATAATCAAAATCTTTAGAATCGATTACTTCCAGAGTATCAAATATGAGGTAGTTGCGGGGGTCTTTTAGTTTTGCATCTAGGTTTTTGTTTTTACCTAAATTACTAATACCTTGGCAGGGTGGAGTCGCAATAAGAAAATCCACATCTTCTGGGATGGCAGAAATGAATTCCCTCTTAATCTTATTGTCCGTAATATCACCCACGACCATCTTAGTGTCTGGATAAATTTCCCTATAAAACTCGCACCTTTTCGGGATTAGTTCATTCGCCACAACAATATCTATTCCGGCCTCTTCAAAATAGAACTCACCTATGCCAGCACAGGCAAACATGGAGGCGCCTTTCAAGCGTTTTTTGCGATTAATTATTTCTGGCATAGTCTTGAAAAATTCTCATTAACTTTATATTTTATGGGTGGCATCGGTTTATTATTGAGCCTGCTCAGTTGTGATTACTTTTATTCTAGCATATTTAACCGCAGAAATTAAATAAAGAGCCTACGGCCCTTTCTTTAATTTCTGGTGGGGCTTAATTTGCCAGGTATTAACAGCATATAAGGTTGAACATACAGGATAAATTGCATGGCATGCTATAATATATGTATGGATAGGCCAATTACAACTCTATTTATGCTAGAGTCTCTAGATGGTAAAATAAATAGCGGAAACAGCGATAATCTTGATGTTGATCGTGATTGGAAACAGATTGATGGCTTACGCGAAGGATTACAGCAATACTATGATTTGGAATCTGAAACGGACCTATTTTCATTCAATACTGGGCGAGTCATGGCTAAAATTGGAGTCAATGATAGAGCCGAAAAACCCAAAAAGATAGAAGCGCTGACTTTCGTAATTTTAGACAATGCGCCCCATCTAACAGAACAGGGTGTTAAATATTTAGCTAATTGGGTTGGTAAATTAATTCTCGTTACAACTAATGAAGAGCACCCTGTTTTTAAAGTTCACAATAAGTATAACAATATCGAGATATTAAAGTACGAAGATTTGAATTTAACACAAATGCTGAATGATTTGCATGATAAGTTCAACGCTGAGTGTCTAACGATTCAATCTGGTGGCAGTATGAATGGAAGATTTCTGCGAGAGGATTTGATTGATTATGTAAATATTGTTATCGCCCCAGTTTTAGTTGGAGGCGGAGATACGCCAACATTAATTGATGGTGAAGCGATCTCTTCCCCTGAAGAATTATCCGCAATTCGCCCATTAAAGCTTTTGATGTGCAAGTCACTAGATGATTCTTATGTGCAATTGAAATACGAAGTGGTGCACCGTTTCCCCAATAAAAATTAGGGATTTAACCGACAAAATTATAGGGTTAAATTATGGTTTTTGACATATTTTTGCCGCAAAAATGGCATAAAAATAGCCCTCTATTTCTACGAGGGATTTTACAGATTACGAAATAGTTGAAAACTATTTTATAACCCGTTTGGTGGGTTGTGAGGGGCTCGAACCCCCGACCTTCTCGGTGTAAACGAGACGCTCTAGCCAACTGAGCTAACAACCCGTGTAGGTATTATATCATAATATCTTAAAAAATACTAGATATAACTGGAAGATAAAGGTCTTAGCTATTTCTTGACAACTTTTTTGGTAACATCAAATTTTTCCATGTATTTTCCAAGCATGAGTCGAGTTTGGGCATAGTAGGCGGCGATAGACTGATAAAGAATAGATGTGACAGGCATTAGAACCCACTGAACAACCATCAGTATATTACGCCCTTTACGGTAGTGCGCTGGACGTTTAGGCAACATCCGCAAAGAGACCAATACGGTAATAAGCAAACCAAGCGAGGCGATAGTCTCTATCACACTAACAATATTAGGGAGATTATATCCCACCATAGTATGGGCAGATAAGTTCATGATCATCGGGACCCAAGCACCAAAGGTAATAAGCGGAGCCATAATGGCTAGGGTAACATGTCCATCTAATAAACGCCAGAATTTAGGAAAAAGCTGCCAGAATGGCATAATGCGCTGAGTTTTTTTAACAAAGAGCCTGGAACCAACATAGGCAACATCACTAGCGCCATAATACCACCGACGCACCTGGATAAACTGAGCCTTAACGGTCTTCCAAAAGCCATTATCCATAACGGCATCCTGGTAGATGGGTATACGAATGGGCAGTACGGCATAATTTCCGGAGAAGAAGAACAGGCTGCGCCAATATTGATGGCCATCCTCTACGATAGTACGCTTACTCCAGAAGTCCATAGCTTCCAAAGCTTGCAAAGGTTGCGAATGCGATGCAAAATTACGCAATGTATGTGGGCGCATAGTAGAGATAATATTAAAGAAAGAATTGGAAACGGCAATCACCCGAGTAGGGGCAGGGGCATCCCAAATATTATTCATGAAGAGCGATACTGGTTGATAGCTAAGATGCTGGCGATTAGGGTGCGTGATAAATTCATATGCAACAGAATCTAAGTATTTAGGTGCCATACGATTATCGCTATCCAGAGAGGTAACTATAATATTTTCTATAGGCAAATGCTTATCTGCTACATATTTTGACACAGTCTTGCCAGCATAGGTGAGGTTTGGACCTTTGCCGATAATCTCCCCAGGAAGATTATCGGGATGACAGACCAGAATGAAATCGCGGAATACTCCGTTATATTTTTTCTTGAGAGTTTTGGCAGTGTTAGCCATTTCTTCCCCGCCCCGCGCTTCATAGGCGAGAGTAAAAATGATATGATCATTCGGAAAAGTAGTATCCTTGACTGCCTCAATAGATGGACCAAGAATCTCTTCTCCCTCATCATATGCAGTCATAATAACGACATGATAAATTTTGTTGGGGTTAGGATAATCCTTCCCCATGGCTGCCATAATCTTAAGATTCTCAACATGTTCATCAAAATGATAGCTTTTGTTAGCATCATCACGAATGCGTTCATAGGCAGCATGCGGATCAGATAGATCCTCTATACGGCCCCGCCAATCTACCCGACCGGCACGTTTAATCACCTCGTAGCCTTGAACAGTACGATAGGCTACACCTATAGCCTTGACTAAGGTGCTCGATATCAAAATAAAGAGATAGATAGTACCAAGGATAGGATCTAGCCAGGACAAAACAAAAAGCAAGATAATGGCGCCGTACGAAATAGCGCCTGGCAAGATTTCAAAAAAACGGTAGAGCTTAGTACGTTTACCCTGAGGAATCTCAAGATTTCTACGCATTAACCTTCTCCAAGTAATCGCATAAGAACTAGCCAAGTACTCGCGATTAATGCCGTAGTAGTAATAAGGAAGAACTTGGTCATGCCGCCGCCACGCTTATGAAATATATGTAAAGCGATCAGGCTATGGAATAGACCAAAGATTATGGCTAAAATTGAAAAAGCTAGTAGATTGGTCCATGAACCATCGCGATAGCCGCCGATGTCACCGTAGCCGATTTTAACAACAGAACTTTCTGGATTAAGATTCATAAGAGAAAAAACTAAAAGAGTAGTCGCGAATAAGAAATTGAAGATTATCAAAATCAGAATGCCACGTTCGCTTTTGTAAATATTGATAAAATCTTCCTTGAAGATAATTTTCATTTATTTCCCAGCTTTAGTTTTACCAGTAATGATATCGGCAATTTCGTTAACGTGTTGAACAAGCATAACATCGCCTATGATACCGATAAGACCAGCTAGTATCATCATCCAACCAATAAGTGTTACTACGGCCCCGTTATAAAAAGTAACGAATACGCCGAGCACCAGCATCATTAATGCAAAAATTAGAACATATTTCCAGGCATCTATGCCAGCAGAATAAAGCTTAATAGATGTACTAATGCGTACTAGTGATTCATAAGTTATCCAAACGCCAATAACTATGCGAAATACATTAGCGATTTCTTCGCCAATCAAAAGCAGAGCGATACCAATAAGTAAAGATATAACACCACTAAGGAGGCTATTATTGAAGAAATCGTTTTGACCTTTTACGACAAAATAATTAATGACCTGATAGGCGCCCTTGATTATAAGGAATGCACCAACAAAATAAGCTGCTATTTTTACGATAGTATCTGGCCAAGCAATCAGAAAAATCCCCAACAATATGGTGGCAAGTGACCCTAAAATCGCTCCCCAGGCTGTCTTCTTAAGATCGCCGCTAATTTTATCGACAGGATGTTTAATGATTTCTGTCTTTGACATAGCTTTTCTCCTTAACTGTTCTAATTATAACACAAATATGATATAATTTAGCAAGTGTTGAAGTTAACACAGGATGCCGATGTAGCTCAGTTGGTAGAGCAGCTCATTCGTAACGAGCAGGTCACAGGTTCAAGCCCTGCCATCGGCTCCATTTTTGTTATTATTAAGGCGATGCAGGAGTTTTTGGCGAGCATGAGGAGTGATGATGCGGTCTAGCCAGGAACTTTTTGGGGTTTGATTTTTAGAGGTAAGGATCTCAACGATATCGCCTTGTTCTAATTTTTTGTTCAAGTTGCTCATTTTACCATTAATTTTTACACCCACAACATGATCACCAATTTCAGAATGTAAACGATAGGCAAAGTCTAGCGGCAAAGCACCAACAGGCAAGTCTATGATATCACCCTTGGGTGTATAGACAAATATTTTGTCAGCAAAAAGGTTCAACTTTAACTTTTTTAAATCTACTTTTTTGCCCTCGCGTAGTTTAGCAGCAGTCATCTGAAGTTCGGTAATCCAAAGTAGGTTGGTGGGCAAATGCTCAATCTTCCCTTTTTTATAGTTCTCGGTGAGCTTTTGCTCGTTATAATAAAAGCTAGCGGCTAAACCACGCTCGGCATACTCATGCATTTCGCTAGTACGAATCTGAAATTCTACTATATGCTTGTCCTTAGTAATTACCGTGGTATGAAGAGACTGATAACCATTTTGCTTAGGCATAGCAATATAATCTTTAATGCGGCCACTCATAGGAGTGTAAAGCGAATGGATAATACCTAAGACTAAATAGCAATCAGTTACATCATTAACAATAATACGCAAAGCAGTAAGGTCATATATTTCGTTAATATTCTGGTCGTGCTTGGCAAGTTTTTTATGAAGTGAATATACTGATTTTACACGACCAGAAAGTTCGAAATCGATTTTTTCCTTTTTTAAGGCGCTAGAAATTTCGGTTTCTACCTTTTTTAAAGATTTTTCAGCAGATTTGTTGTACTTGGCAATCAAAGCTTTGAGCTCATTAAAACGTTTTGGATTAACATATTTGAAAGATAAATCAGCAAGCTCTACTCGGAGTTGCCCCATATTAAGACGATCCGCTAATGGAGCAAAAATTTCTAGGGTTTCTTTAGCAATCTTTTTTTGCTTATCCGGAGGAAGAGCGGAAAGAGTGCGGAGATTATGCAAACGATCGGCCAGTTTAATGATAAGAACTCTAATATCATCGCCTAGTGCAATCATAAGGCGGAGAAAATTATCTTTAGTGGCAGGAAGGTACGTATCAATGTCACGCATACCAGTACGAGCATTCGAAAGTTTAGTGACTCCATCCACTAGGAAGGCTACCGATTCCCCAAATTCTTGGCGAATATCATCAAGTGTGAGATTGGTATCCTCTACGGTATCATGCAAGACACCGGCTATTACAGTATCTTCATCCATGCCCCATTCTTCCAGAATCTTTTTTACAGCAAGAGGATGAATGATATATGGCTCGCCGGTTTTGCGAAATTGGCCCTCGTGTGCATGTTTTGCGATTTCAATGGCACGATCTATGCGTGTTTTTTTAGCATCCATAAATATATTATATTACGGCTACAAAAAATGTGATAAATTATTTCGACAGTGTCGCTATTAAGGCCTTAAGCTCAGCCTCATTTTTACAGCGGAAAGTGAGACTACGACCAACAATGTGAGCAGAAACATTATACTTAGCGCTCAGAGCATCCTCCTCTTTACGATAAGCACCTAGCTTGATGGCGGCGGTGCTGGACTTTTTCTTGTTTTCTGCAAAATAGCGCTCTACCTTGCGGGCTGTCCAACCTTCGGATATAATCTTTGGTAGAACTTTTTTAATAGTTTTTTCATCAGCAGAGACAAGTGGGCGCATCACGCCTTCAGACAACTTTTCCTTAACCATAGTTTTTTTAACATCATCTGGGAGATTGAGTAAGCGCATGGTGCCCTGAATGGAAGCTTCACTCTTGCCAACTTTGGCAGCGATATCCTTTGGTGAAAGATTAAATTGATTCTTGAGCTTGGCATAAGCCGTGGCAAGCTCAATAGCATTAAGATCTTCGCGCTGAGCATTCTCGATAATAGAGAGTTCGAGGCGATTTTGGCTATCTAAGGTACGGATGATGGCAGGAATTCTATCTAGACCAGCAATCTTGGATGCGCGCCAGCGGCGCTCGCCAGCGACAATCTTATATTTACCATCTTCCTTGGTTACGACAATAGGTTGCAAAACGCCATGTTCTTTGATGGAGGCAGCAAGAGCTTCGATGGCTTCTTGGCTAAATTCAATACGTGGTTGATTCTCATCACGAATAATTTCAGTAATTTTGAGTTCCTTTAGCTCGCTACCTTTTTTATCTTCAGCAGCGGTAGGATCAAATTCCTCATCAATTAACTCTGTAGGGATTAGACTTTCGAAGCCTCTACCTAAACCTTTCGCCATTATTTTGTCCTTTCTAATACTTCTTTAGTGAATTCCTTGTAAGCTTTTGCACCCTTGCTAAATTTGTCGTATACACCAACGGGCACACCGTGAGATGGAGCCTCGGCTACGCGGACATTGCGCGGAATAGTGGTGTTGAAGGTAAGTTGTTTAAAGTATTTCTTAATCTCCGTGAGAACCTGAGCCGAAAGACTAGTGCGCTTGTCATACATAGTAGCAAGCACTCCTAGTAGCCTCAGATTAGGATTCGCCTGCTTCATAACTAACTTCATACTCTCCAGTAGTTGAGCCACCCCCTCAAGAGCATAAAACTCAGTCTGCACCGGAAGAAGTAGATAATTTGAAGCTATCATACCATTGACAGTAAGGAGCGAGAGAGATGGCGGGAGGTCGATAATGATGTAATCATAGTTATCCGCCACAGTACGCAAACAATCACGCAAGCGAACAAATTTTTTCTGCATATTGGTGACTTCTACTTCAGCATTGGCAAGCTCTGGTGTAGCAGGAGCGAGATCAAGATTTTTATACTTAGTGGGATGAATAGTCTCTGCCATGGTGGCCGCACCGAGAATAGCCTCTGTCATAGTGGCGCCAAGTTTGTCTTTGTCGGTCTTCTCGATACCAAGGCCAGAAGTGGCATTGCCCTGGGGATCAAAATCTACAAGAAGAGTCTTATTCTTGCCTTTGGAAAGATAGTAGCTAAGGTTAACGGCGGTCGTAGTCTTCCCTACTCCACCTTTTTGATTTGTAACACATATTACCTTCGCCATAGTACTTAAGATTATATCATAAAGAGCAATAAAAATAAACTTAGTTTCGCCCGCATCTGCGCTTGCTCAATCTAAGTTTATTTTATTCATTAGCCTATTTTGGTAATCTCGATTTCAGAGTATTTCTGGCGGTGACCGGTTTCTTTATGTACACGTTTTTTAGCTTTATAGCGAATAACGCGAACTTTGTCACCTTTGACTTCTGGCGTGATTACCTTTGCTGAAACTTTCACGCCTTTTACTGTCGGGGTGCCAACCGTAGTGGTATCGCCGTCAATAAGAAGTAAAGCGTCAGTTTCGAGCTCTTTAGTGCCTTCCGGGAGGAGGTCCACCCGTAGGGTCTCTTTTTCCTGGGCGAGATATTGCTTCCCACCTACGAGGATAACTGCTTGCTTCATATTAATCCTTTATTTAATAGGAATATTGTATCATATTTTTGAAAATTTGAAAAGTGCGTAATCGCGCAACACCTTTGGAACCGTATCATTCGCTCATCGCCATGGGCAAATGATACCAATTCTAGTGTTGCTATGCTCCGAGATGCCTCGAAAGTTATTGTTTAGGTTCTTTTTCGTTTACCTCTTCAGTCTCTTTATTATCTTTACCGGAGACTGAGTTCTCAACAGTCTTCAAAGTCCTTTGAGTGCGATATAGATAGTAGCCACCACCGCCAATGCCAGCGATAATTACGATAGCCAAGACAATTTCTAATGGGCCCGTGTTCGGTAGCTCCTGACAGCCTTCCATTTCTGGATTAGTTTTACAGTTCTTTTCTGGCTGGCTACATCCTTCAAGACCAGGATTAGTTTCGCAATTATCAAGTGGGACATCTGACTCTTCGCAATCATTCTTTTTCACAATAATAGTAGATGATGTAGTTTTGCTATCACCGGAAGAAACCTCGCTATCATAAGTAAGCATAGCATTATTAGTGAGCTCAGTACCAGCGCAATCAAAATCAGCTCCAGCAGTAACTTTGTACTGAATGTATACAGTATTGCCAGTACCAATTGTGCCCAAATTATAACCATCGCCAAAGATATTATCCGACAATTGATCCCAGGTAGTGGATTCATTGGCACGAAGCTGGACACTGCCAGGAACCAAGGTGAGACCAGCGGGAAGAACATCTTTTACGGTAGCATTAGTAAGAGCTACATCGCCAGTATTGTTAATGGTAAGCTGATAGGTGGCTTCTTCTCCAGGGGCAATATTGATGCTCTCTTTAAAATCGGTGTCATCTTTAGAGACTAGCTTATCGATGGAACCACCAAGTGCTTCGGCTTGCAAGACATAAGTAACTATTCCATGGTATTCTTCGCAACCGGGGATAATACCATTGAGTGCATTAAGACCAAGCAGAGTGCCATCCTCCGTAAATAAGCTAGATGGCATAACTGACCCATTAGCCTTCCAGTCGTTATAGATATGCGCAGAGCCCTCGACATAGTGTAATAAGACTTTCTCATCCGAAGTAGTCATATAGGCCTCATCCCAGACTGAACCCGGGTTAGAGTTGTCGGCCGTAATGGTAGCCGAGACCTTGCCTTTGTTTGATGGCGTAATGACCGTAGAAAAGGCAGAAGACATGCGCGTGCGCAAGGCTACACCAGAATTATTATGGGCAGAATCATTGTAAGTGGCAGAAGCATCGTTATGGAAATAGATATAAACTAAATATTGTCGGCCTGGCACTATATTGATTTCATTCTTCAAGTCGGTGACTTTTGCATCTATCTCGCCAATACGTACAAAATCACGCTCATCGCCGATAGTGGGGTTATCTGTAATAGAATTAAATGTAGGATAAGTAGCTGGTTTCTCCATAGTAAATGTGGCACGCTCTGGCCCCCAGGCCAGAGCAGAATTAGCGCCAAATATACCAAAGCCAAATGAGATGGTGGATAGACATAATATGCTTAATTTGGATTTAGATATAATTTTTTTCATATTTCCCTTTCCTTCACCTTTAATAAATACCTAGCTCACCCAAAATGTCATCAAGTTCTTCACCGCCGGTTGGAGCCTCACTAATTGGAATTTCGGAGTTGTCCGCTGCTTGCTGAGCAGCTTGATTTTCTTGGACCGGAGCGTATTCATTACTATTTGCGCTACCGCGATTCTGACTGTAATCATTTTCCGGGCTAATTTTCGTTTGTGATGTCTCAGATGATTGCTGACTTGGTTGCTGAACCTGTTCGGCTTTCTTAGAGTTATCATTTTGGGTAGTACTAGGTTTGGTACCCTGATATTCTTCTGAAGAAGGCTTCTCTGTAGGCTTTTCTTTGCTTACACTAGATTCCGGAGCAACGTAAGTCTTGGTCTCATTGGAGCCGTTATCCCTTGAGATGCTTTCATGACTCTCATTGTCAATACGCTTGAGGTTTTCGGAATCTTTAGGTTTATCTGGGGTAGGAGTTGGAGTGGGTTCAGGAGTGGGGGTAGGTTCCGGGGTTGGAGTTGGTTCCGGCGTTGGAGTTGGCTCTGGGGTTGGGGTCGGGGTAGGTTCAGGGGTTGGAGTTGGCTCTGGGGTTGGGGTCGGGGTAGGAGTGGGAATTTCTGGCATATCTTGATAGATCTTTGTATTAGACTCAATAGAATTCACAACCTGCATACAGCCACCGATAATTTGGTCGCCGCTGCGCGTAATTTTAATAGTCATAGTGCCGATAATTTTGCCATTCGCAGTGCCATCATCAGTCCAGTAGAATTCTATAGCTCTGGTGCCGTTTTCGTAAGTATCGCATTTTACTAATTCTATATTCTCATGAGTGGCTGGCTTTGATGGATCAATCAAACGCATATATGAATTGTGATAATTACCATTCAGCGTGACCTCACGGGTAAATGCACGGTCAATAATCTTATCAAATTGTTCTTTTGTTTTATCGAAGTCTTCATTGGATAGTCCTTCAAGTTTCTTCTCAGCCTCTAGAATCGTGGTCCCCTTGAAACTTTCTGGCTGTAAGCTTTCTGGTAGATTGGCGATATAATCCGCATAGCTCTCTACTTGATTGCCTGCGTTATATTTAACCATTTCGTATTCATTATTATCGCAAACTTTGGCCACTTCCCTAGCGGAAGCAAAGTCATACGGCCCTCCCTTATCCTCCGATAGAAACTCGCCTGTCTCACCGTAGCCATCTCGGATGCCTTTGGCTTCCTGTTTTTCGCCTATATCAGAATCCTCGAAGGTGGCAGAATCATCCGGGATGATATCTGCCGCACTAGAGCTCTCTTGGTTCTGCCCTGAGCCTGTAGATTTATTAAAAGAATTGGCGACCAGAACCCCACCAACAAATATAGCCGCAGCAGCAACAGTAGCCACAATGGCGGTAAGAATCTTTTTGGCCTTGTGGTTCATTTTGGCTCTATTGATGGTATCGTTGACTTCTTCCTGAGAAGCCGGCTCATTTTCCCCTGAAAGATTTGATGCATTGTCACCAGAATTGTTTTCGGGGCCACTTGATCCTTGCTCTGGTACTGGAATGGAAGTGGGAGCTGGAGTCGACTCTGAAGTCGGGGTGGGTTCTGGCTCTGATGTAGAATTCAATACAGAATTTGGCTCGGATTCCTCAGGGCTCTCGTTGCCCGTAGCTTCCCTAAGGGCTCGCATTCTCTCTTCTTCTTGGTCCAATGCTAGTTGCCTTTGTCGTGCTTGGTCATACTCTGCTGGACTTTGTTCTCTCATCAGGTTCCAGACTCCTGTACCACGAGTCTCAAAACTTTGTCTAGATCTCAAATTTTCGCTCTCGGACTCTGGAGACCCACTACTAAAAGTTTCAAATCCACTATTCATTTCCGCCTCCTAAAAATTCTGCGCTGAATTTTCGCATTGCACCAGCAATGGCCCCTTCCAAATTGATGCCGGCATTTTGGAAAAAGCTTTGAAAAACTTCGGGGGATTCTTCCCCGCGATCGAGAATCTGATTAAATTCTCTTAATTGACCTTTATTTAAGCCGCCGAAGATTGCCATACTTATCCTATCATCGAGGGCTTTGATGCTGTCCTCTCTGAGAGCGTTTAGTTCTTCTGGCGTATTAATGGGGAGAGGCCTCCGCCTCATCAGTTGATCGACAAACTGGCCCAGAGTTTCCCGATCAATAAGATAATTATCCATAAGTTTTATATTTTAATAATGTTGACCTTTCTGGCCTTAGTCTAGCATAACCTTTTTCTAAGGTCAACTTAATTGGATACTTTTCTTATGGCTTTTAAAAACCGAACATGATGTTCGGTTTTTATTGTAATTTATGGTTTTTGTAGTGTGATCATTTTCTTTAATCTATCTTATAGGCAATTCCTTTCTTGTTATATTTAATATAGTTTTGTCTTACATTGGTAATATTCCTTTCTCTTGGAAAACTGATGACTTAACTATCTAGCTGTATTTATATCTGTCGTGCCGATGAGTTAGGCTGCGACTTTTCTACCTTCTTTCCCTTTCCAGCTCCAGCGACCATCTATAGATAATTTAATTGGAAAATTCTTAATTCTTTCAATGGTCTTCTCTGGCACTTCACTAGGCGAAATATAAGTTTTTTCATCTTCATATGGTTCGTAATCTATATCATCTTTCCAGTCTGAGTCGACTACTTTATTTGGTAATTTAATGGTTTCTGTTGTTGTCATTTTGTTTTCCTTTGTTTTTATTTTTATGATTTGTTAGAATTTTTGTTTTATTTTCTAACTTAATTTGAGTATAGCACACATGGTAGATTTTGTCAATAGTGTTTATGCTTTAAAATACTTATTTTGTCAAATATATGGAACTTGAGTCCCAAAAAAATCACTAAACCCATCACTAGCTTTGGGCTTGTCATTTTTACAATATTAGGCAAGAAAAAATCTCCTTTAGCTGCTATGCTGATGGGAGATTTTTCAAAAATCTGAGCTAAATCTCATCTATGCTGGCAGAAATCTTATATAGGCTATACCTTCTCTAAAGAAATTGTAATATTTTCGCCGCCTACTTTCGCGATTTCATCGTGAGAATAATTCTGGTTCTCAGTGATTTCGGATGCATTTACTTCTGCCTTAATTAATTTTTCATAATCTTTTGGGGATACCACGGACAATGAGAGCCTGATTTGGTCATCTACTTGAAGCCCGGCATGCTTGCGGGCAGACTGGATAGCACGAATAAGATCACGAACATAGCCTTCCCTCTTTAGCTCATCGGTAAGGGTCTTATCCAGTAATAACTCTTTGCCATTTTTGATATTTTTAACATTAACTTCATCGGCAATGATCTGCTCGTAGAATTCTGGCAATTTTTCGCCATCGTAAGTGAGCTTAGAGAGTGGCTGGCGAATCTTAATCTGCTCTTCGGTGTCAGATTTTTGCATGCGGAGAGCGAGAGCATCGGTGATGACCTGGCGAGTGTGGGACATTTTAGTGAGCACATCCTCATCTATCGCACCAGCAGCGGGCCAGTCCAAAAGATGAACAGAGCCGGTGTCACCAGTCATTTTCTGATAAAGCTCCTCCGCGAGGAATGGCGTAAATGGAGCCAGAAGCTTAGATAAATATACCAACACATAGTAGAGGGTAGCATAAGCAGCAGTCTTATCCGCGGTATCCTCATTTTTGCTAAAGCGGCGACGAGAGCGGCGGACAAACCAATTACTGAGATCATCCACAAACGGGAGGACATTTTCTAGGGCTTTTGGAATGTTATATTCCTCCATGCCGATAGTAATTTCATTCCTAAGTTGATAAATACGGGAAATAATCCATTTGTCTAGCGGGTTAGCGATTGATGCCAAAAATGCCTCGTTCGCAGCACGCTCGTTTCGGTCTGTCATTGCAGATGAGACTTCGCCCTGCCGCCCCTCATTAGCCGCGGAAGATTGCTTACGAATGTCCTCTGGCATCTCGGAAAACTTTTTGAGACTATCGCTATCAATACCATCAACTTCGGCGTAAGTCGTAAAGAAGTCGTAAACATTCCAGATCATAGCAAGTTTGCGGTTGATATCGGAAACATCCTTATCAAGCAAAGCGAAGTCTTCGCCAGAGAGGACTGGGGAGCTAAGAAGCAAGAAACGGAGAGCATCAGCAGAATATTGATCCATCAGAATATTCGGGTCGGTGAAATTGCCAAGCGATTTACTCATTTTGCGACCATCGTTTCCCGCTAAAGTACCAGTAGTGATAACATTTTTGTAAGCGTTCTTGTGACCCATCTTGGCTTTATCACCAAAAGCACCGATCTCTGCCAAAGCTGTATTCACTGCATGAACGTAGTAAAACCAAGCGCGAACCTGACCAACATATTCCACAATGAAGTCTGCCGGATAATTATGCTCAAATTTTTCTTTGTTTTCAAATGGATAATGAAGCTCAGCAAATGGCATGGAGCCAGATTCGAACCAGCAGTCGAGAACCTTTTCAATGCGCTTAAAATGCTCGCCCTCAAAATCAAACTCAATTTCATCGACCCAGGGGCGGTGATAATCTTCAAGCCTCTTGCCGGAATATTTTTCGAGTTCCTCATAGGAACCGATGACCAATACAGTTCCCTCTTCCGATTTCCAGACCGGCATAGCAGTGGCCCAGAAACGATCACGAGAGAGATTCCAGTCTGGAGCAGCTTCGATATTCTTGGAGAAGCGACCGTGCTTGAGATAGCCTGGGAACCAGTTGATATTCTCATTCTCTGCAAGCATTAGAGGCTTCTGGCCCTGGATATCAAAGAACCAAGATGGGAAAGCGCGATACATAATACGCTCTTTACTGCGTGGATTGAAAGGATATTCGTGCTGGATGTATTCGATTTTGTAAACAATTCCCTTTTCCTCAAGGCATTTGGCAATAAACTTATTGGCAGCCCAAATCTGGATACCATGTTCATCAGTATCGCGCACACCGAGGGCGTGTAGCTTCTCGGCATATTCTGGTAGATAGTAGCCGTTTTCATCGAGGACATCGACAAAACCGATAAGCTTGGGATTCTCGGTGGATTCTGTCGCCGCAGTTTCCATAGTGATGTCGCCCATCGATGCGTTGCATTTCTTATATAGTTCGTAGTCATCCTCACCATAGGCTGGGGCGATATGTACAATGCCAGTACCCTCTTCGCTGCCTACAAAATCAGCAGTAAAGACTTGGCAAGTTGTGCCATCCAGACTTTCATATCTCAGACCTTCTAATTCTTTTCCTTTGAGTATTTCTTCCGGCTCGGCTGAACCAAAAATTTGTTCGGCACGCTTGGTGGCAACAATTAGCCTTTCACCATTTATATTATATATGCCGTAGTCGAGATCCCTATTCACGGCCAAAGCGCGGTTGGCCATTAGTGTCCAAGGGGTGGTAGTCCAAGCTAGAAAATATAATTCGGAATTACTATTTCTCAACGTGCTTGGCTCGCGATTGTCAAAATCACAACGGGTCAGGCGGGCTCGCCCCGGTATTTCAGTACCGGATTCTCGCCCGTGAACGTTGTAATTTTGACTGTCGGCGCCTCGCAAATGTTGAGAAATAGTATCTTCCGAATTGTCCGTTAGCCTAAACTTGACATACACGGATGGGTCGGTGACAGTTTGGTAAGCATCGTTGTCCATGGTAACCTCAGCTTTTGACACTGGGGTGGCGAATTTGGTATCGTACATCAAGACCTTGCGGCCTTCGTAAATCTTGCCGGCTTCATAGAGCTTCTTAAAGGCCCACCAAACGGATTCCATAAAATCCTTATTCATGGTGCGGTAGCAGTTATCAAAATCTACCCAGCGGCCGATACGATCGATAGTGCTTCTCCAGGTCTCGGAGTTTGCAACCATACTTTCCCTGGCCTTAATAATGTAATCTTCAAGTGACCATTTGGTGCCGATCTCTCTGCGATCGGTAATACCGAGCTGCTTTTCTACGAAGTTCTCTGCCGGAAGGCCGTGACAATCCCAACCCCAACGGCGCTCACACCTAAAGCCGTTCATGGTCCAGAAACGTGGAACAGCATCTTTGACAATAGAGCTAAGTAGGGTACCATGGTGGGGGTTACCTGTAATAAACGGAGGGCCATCATAAAAAACATAAGATTTGTCTATTGGCCTGTTCTCTACAGACTGTTCAAAAGTTTTGTTCTTCTTCCACCATTCGGCGAGGGCTTTCTCATATTCTATAGCTTTTCTTCTTTGCCCAGCTTGATATCTCATTTAGCTCCTTTCATTAAAAAATCCAATGGTTTTGCCATTGGAACTCTTTCTAAGAGCGGTACCATCCAATTTCCAGCACAAGACTGGCTCTTAATTTATCTCTTACGCGGACTCACGGGCGGGTCTAATTAGGATAATTCCCTTTCTTCCGCCAGCTTACAGGTGATAGCTGCTCAGGTGCTTTTATATCTTTAGTATACCATATTTAATTAAAAAGTAAATCTTGGTAAGTAAAGACTATCCAACTAAGCGGAATGAGGCGTGGTTAGTAATATGTTATAATCGTAGCACGGGTGAGAGTATCTTAATAATGGAGGTGTTGAAATGACTGGGATGATTTATGAGCCGAATGAGGCAACGATGTTTACTTATCTTAGAGGTAGGCTTGATGGCCCTGGCTTTGAGCAATCTCGAGCGGCTTTGGTCTTTGCGAGAAGAGCCCACAGTGGACAAACCCGAAAAGGCGGCAAACCGTATATCGTGCATCCACTCTCGATGGCGTGCGACGCAATTGCCTGTAAGGGGGCTACTGATGAAATTATCGCGACAATTCTTTTACACGATGTGTGCGAGGATTGCAATATACCACTATCTGCGTTGCCTGTGAATGACACTATCAAACAGGGCGTAAAGTTGATGACAATCAAGCCCTTGCATGGAGAAGAGAAATCCGAGACTAAACGGCGATATTTTAGTGAACTATTGGGTTCGAAGGAGGCCATTATAGCTAAAGCTTTTGACCGTTACGCAAATCTTAATGATATGGAGCAAGCGCTTTCTGAAGAGGCGATAGTGAAGAATATTAGGGAAACCCACGACTTACTAATGCCGGTATTAAAGGAAGCGAAATATGAATATCCGGAACTTTCGGACATGCTGCATACCATAAGGACAGCACTCAAAAACACTTTAAGGATGCTGGCTTACAACCATAAAGTAGAGCTGAAATGATAAACTACAGAACACTTCACCCGCTAGCCTTCTCTTTGGAGGGGGCTATTTTTTATCGTGGAGGTCGAGCTGGGTGTAGGGGACATGGATTTTGTTGGCTTCCATAGTGGTATAGATAGCACGGAGTGAATCGCGGCGAGCCTGGAGGCGATCGGCTGGGTCGCAAGTAACAACTACCTGGTAATCGAGAGCGGAAGTGTCGAAATTGGTAATTCCCTGGTAGGCGGCAGTGGTGACTCTTTCTTGCTTCTGGAGATTTTTGACAATCTCTTTCATAATTTCTTCGGTTTTTTCAACCTTTAATTCATAAGGCATGGGGATGGGAATATAAATATAACCGGGGTCGACTTCCACTTTGTCGATGTTACGATTAGCAATAGAGACAATATTCATGGTGTTAATATCCTGAATTTTGGTAGTGAGCAAACTAACCGACACTACTGGGCCAAGATTATCGCCGAATTTAATCACATCACCAATCTCGTAATAATCATCCGAGACAATGACAAAACCACGGATAATATCTTTAAGCGAGTCCTGCAAGGCAAAACCAATCACGATACTAGCAATACCGACACCGGCCAGCATGGAAGTAACATTAATACCATAAATCTCTAGTACCATCAGAACCGTAATAATACTAAGGGTGCCAGCAACTATACTTTTTAGCATGCGGATGAGAGTCTTATTCTTTTTGTTGTTCATAATTTTAGAAGTCTTCTTTTCCCGACCATTTAAGACTCTAGCAATGACACGATAAATCAGAAGACTAAATGTAACAACGATGATGGACCAAAAAATACGTTGGATCCAAACGTTTTTGATAAGGTTTGCAATAAAATCCATATGCTTATTATATCATATAGTATAGAACTTCATTGATAAGTGGCAACTCACGGCCACGCCAAGAAGCACGAACTTCACCAGCTTCACCAAGGGCAAGGATAGTGGGATATTCAACTATATCATAAGCTTCACAGAAACCAATATTTTCATCTGGGTTCATAGTCTCGATTTCTCGGCCAGTTTGGCGATGAAAGCTTTCAAGCCATTCATCTACAATACGCGAATAATCCTGATTGTCGCGATAAACGCAAACTATTCTCATAATATTCCCTTCCCCCGACAAGTTTTTTCTAAAGCTAATTACTTGTCGTGTTTATTTCTTTTTAATCTTTTGTTCCCTCAAAATATTTTCAAAATCTTCCAAGGTCTTAAACTCACGAAAGACACTGGCAAAACGGACATAGGCAACTTCGTTGACTTCAGCCAAGACATCAAGCACAGCTTCACCAATCTGCCTAGATGTGATCTGATCAGTACCATAACCGTATAGGATGTCGGAGGCTTTATTAACAACATCTTCTACTTCTAGCTCCGAGTTGAAGAACTTGCCAACACTGCGCTTTACGGCAAGGAGCAATTTATCACGATCATAGATTTCTTTGTTGCCGCTTCGCTTGGTAACAGTAAGGGGTGGCATTTCAATACGCTCATAGGTGGTAAAGCGATGACCATCATTGGAAACGCGACGGCGCCGAATCATGGTTCCATCTACCGTCTCGCGGCTTTCTAGAACTTTACTATCTCCGATTCTGAATTTCCGCTCCACCATTGCCCCTCCTCAATTATCTCTTTTTCTTATTTTTTAGGCGTTCGCGAAGAGATGGTGGTACATCCATATCATCATCGCTTGATGCTGGCTCCGGCTCGGGTGTTGGGTCATTTTTGATGGAGTCCCACATATTGGATTTGTTTTCGAGGGCAAAATCTTTGGGCTCGGAGGCTGGTCTATCACTATGGAAGCTACTAGCGACTGGCTCTGGTTCAGGCGCGGGTTCATTGTAATAATCGGAATCAAATCCGGTAGCCACTACGGTGACAACGATTTCATCTTCTAGTTCTGGGCGAATGGATGCCCCGAAGATGATGTTAGCATCAGGCGAAACTGCACCGGTAATAACCTCGGCAGCCTCCTGAATCTCACTCATAGACATATCGTATCCACCCGCTACTGAAAAGAGTACGCCACGAGCGCCCTCAATCTTGACTTCGATAAGCGGAGACTCTACGGCTTGCTGAGCAGCAATAATGGCACGATTCTCTCCAGAAGCACGGCCAATACCCATAAGGGCCGAGCCGGCATTTTTCATGATGGCCTTAACATCGGCAAAGTCTAGGTTAATCAAAGAGTGCTCGGTAATTAGCTCGGAAATACCCTGGACACCTTGGCGAAGAACATCATCGGCAATCTTAAAAGTCTCTAAGAGTGGGGTGCGAGGATCAATGGTTTGGAGAAGCCGATCGTTAGGGATAGTAATAAGTGCATCTACCTGGCGAGCAAGCTTGTCAATGGCAAGCTCCGCATTAGCACGACGGCGAGCGCCTTCGAAAGTGAATGGCTTGGTAGCTACACCTACAGTGAGGATGTCTTTTTTGCGGGCCTCTTCAGCAACAATAGGGCCAGCACCAGAACCGGTACCACCACCAGCACCGAGAGTAATAAACACCATATCTGCACCATCTAGAGCCTTCTCTATGGCATCTCTGCCTTCTTCGGCAGCTTCGCGACCTTTCTCTGGATCACCACCGGCACCAAGGCCTTTACCGATATGGACTTTGACATCCGCAGGAGAGTGATGCAAAGCCTGCGCATCTGTATTAATAGCGACAAATTCCACGCCAGAAAGCCCTACTTCTTTCATACGCTCTACAGCAGAACCACCGGCACCGCCGACTCCTACTACTTTAATACTAGCTTTACTTTCCACCTCTGTCGGTTTAATTTCTGGCATTTTTTATCCTCGCTTTATATATAATATATAGTATATATCTATTCTATAGGAAAATCAAGGGTCAAAAGATACGGCTCGACCAAAAGATAAGCTAAGTGACAAAATTAAAATTTCGAGAAGAGCTTCTTGAATGGATTTTCAATATTGGGGACCTTGAAACCCTTTTTGCTTTTTTTGATGCCCGGAGCTACATATTGACTATCCTCGGCGGCAAGCATACTTAAGCCTATTGCGGTAGCAAACTCTGGTTTTTCTATGGCATCGGCCACGCCGCCCAAGCCATGCGGAATGCCAATCTTAACAGATGCTTCTAGGGCCTTTTTGGCAAAGAGGTCGATATCGCGCATCTTGGCGCCACCACCAACTAGAACAATACCTTCCGGGAGTCGCTGATCGTATTTAGCGGCTTTTAGTTTTTTACGAATTTCGCTAAAGATTTCATCCAGACGAGCCTTGACGACTTCTTCTACTTCTTTGCGCTCAAAAACGCGCTCATCCTTCCCCTCTCGCCCGATCCTAATGATTGGAGGCTTTTCTGTATCGAAATCACCAGTTACAAAGCGCTGCTTAATCTCCTCAGCCAAGGTAGGGTCAATGGCCAAGACAATAGCAAGATCATTGGTAATATTATTGGAGCCAGCTGGCACCACGCCGACATATTGTAAATCACCCTCTTCATAAACCGCGACTGAGGTAGTGGTAGCTCCCATATCTATTACGGCAACACCGTTTTCTCTTTGCCGATCAGTAAGTACTGCCTTGGCGGCAGCTATGACACTCGGGACTAATCTATCCGCATGGACATCAGCGGCAGCAGTAGCTTTACGCAAATTTTCACAGTTTGGAGTGATAGCCGAAATCACGCAAGCGCGCATCTCGAGCCTAGCACCAGACATGCCGAGCGGATCCTTGATCCCGCCCTGTCCATCTAGGGCATATTCTAGAGGCACAACATCCAACACATCGCGATTGGCTGGGATGCGCCCGGACACTGCGACATCTTCTACCCTATTTAAATCATCGGCATTAATCTCGTGTTCTACTGTGCCAACAGCAATCATTCCCTCCGTGCGAGTAGACAAGATGCTAGAGCCATTGATAGAGACATAAGCATTGCGCACATCATAGCCGCCCATACGCTCAGCTTCGCCAAGCATCTTATCGATAGCGCCGGCAGGACCGGAAAGGTTGGCCGGAATACCTTTTCGCATGCCAGCAGATTTACCTTCATTGTAACCAACTACGGCCAAATGGCCATCTTTATCTACAGAAGCAATAACAGCGCGGACATTTTCCGTGCCGACATCTAGACCAGTAACGAAACGCTTGTCGTTATCCATAAGCTTATTATAACACATACTTGTATTAACAACCAAATAATACCTTTCGCGATGCGCTTGGCTCGGCCTGTCGTTACGGGCGAGCCGGTGCTCCCCCGCTCCTCGTTAGTCGCGGAAGGTCGCGAGAAGGTATTATTCTGGTTGTTTTTAATCTGGTAGTGTCAAAACTTCATAACCATCTTTAGTCACGAGAACGGTATGTTCACAATGACAGCCGATAGAGCCATCTTTCATTCTTACGGTCCAGTTGCTGTCTTTATCGATGTAATTAGCGGGCTTGCCTAGGCAAGACATAGGTTCGATACAGATAGTGTCGCCTTCTACTAGCTTGTAGCCGTGGCCTTTTTTGCCATAGTTTGGCACCTCGGGGAGCTCGTGCATAGTTTTGCCGATGCCGTGGCCGATATAATTTTCTATTACACCTAGGTGGCCTTTTCTTAGTACCTTTTCGACCACACTGCCGATATCGCCAATATGGGCGCCAGGCTTCACCTGTTCAATTCCCTCCCACATAGAAGATTCGGTAACTTGGATCATCTTTTTTACCGCAGGGTTGGCCTTTTCGCCCACAATCATAGTGAAAGCGGAGTCGGTAAAGTAGCCCTTGTAATAAATATCTAGGTCAAAGGAGACTTTATCACCCTCTTCCAAAGCTTCATCGGTGGGGGCGCCGTGGACAAGAGCATCGTTGATGGAAATACAAATAGCGCCGGGAAATTCTTCTTCTAACATATCGTAAGCCACACCGGCGCCACGTTTTACGATCTCTTGGCGCACCCAATAATCTATTTCCTTACCTGTCATGCCAGGCTTAACATATGCCTTAAGATCCTTCAAGAGATTACCAAGAATCTTACCGCCTTCACGCATAGCAGTAATCTTTTCTTGCAGAGTTTTAGCATCGGCCGTTTCTTTATTCACCATAACTGCGTTCAATTTCTCCACCATTAACATCCTCAAGCTGCTCCGTAGCATCAGGATTTAGCTTTTTCACCGCATCAACAAGGCGAGCGGTAACCTCTTCGACCTTGCCCATGCCATCGATATGCTGAACTGGTATATTTGCAGACTGGAATAGATCTAGAATCAAGTTGATGTTTTGTTCGTAGATAGAAAAGCGGCGTTCAATGCTGCCATCCTTAATATCATCACTGCGACCGCGTAAAGCAAGGCGCTTTAATAGTTCATCCTTAGGAACTTCTAGCACTATGGCGCCGGTAATCTTTTCTGGCATGTTGTTGACAATCCATTGTGCCTGAGTGACATCACGTGGATAGCCATCCAATACCACATCAAAGCCTTCGGACTCAGCTTCAGCAATACGCTCATTCATCATATTGATAACATCATCATCTGGAATCATCTCACCACGGCTAATAATGTCATCATATTTCTTAGTTTGGCGAATTACCTCACCAACCGAAAGCCAGCGCCAGCCGAAAATCTCCGCAAGAGCACGGCCTTGCGTGCCTTTACCTGAACCTGCTAAACCAAATAAAGCAATCATTTTTCTCCTTTTTTCGTTGTTATTTTACCATATAAAAGAACCCCGGTAAACGGGGTGCTTCTAATAAATTATTTTAGTCCTAGCTTGATTCGCTCGGTCTTTTCGGCCTTGCGAGCTTCGCGGATAATAGCCTTCAAGCGGCGCTCGCGCTTAGAAATAGGTTTACTAAAGCGCATTTGCGACTTCTTCAAAGGCATCATGCCACTCTGGAGAACTTTGCGATTGAAACGGCGAATAATGTTTTCATTTGCCTCGCCTTGATCTTTTCTAGTAACTTTAATTGCCATATTGGGGTAATTATAGCACGGGTGGGCGAAATATGCAAGAGATAGAGAGATGGGCTCGATAGGTCACCCAGTTCGCGATTCTTTAGAGTTCATTAATAACGAAATAAAAATTAGTCCCTTCGGGACTTATTTTTTATTTGCTGGCGGATCCGACGAGACTCGAACTCGCGACCTCTGCCGTGACAGGGCAGCGCTCTAACCAACTGAGCTACGAATCCAGCTTGATTTATTATAGCGCAATTCTTTCAAGAATGCAAGACTACAAAACAATCCCCTCTTATAGATTATCATACTTATGTTAATATGTCAAGATTACATGCCAGGGATTTTAAAAGCACCAGGGTCAGAAGCCTGTGGATTATAGACCTGGTCTTGCATAGCTGGTTGAGGGCCAAGCGGAGGCAGAGTGGGCTCCGATGGTTGAGTAGTCGGCTGGACAGGAGCAACTGGCTCGGCTGAAGTAATCGGAGCAATAGGAGTAGATGACTCAGATGGAGCCATAGGGCTAACTGAGCTCATGTCGATAGGTGGAGTGGGGGGAGGTGGCAGAATTTCCTCTCCTGGCATAGGCATATAGTTGATTTCTGGCACACCATTAACCTCTGGCGCACTGGGCACCGATGGAGCCATCATAGAAGCTGGGTTGCTAGAAGCAGATATACTATTAGATACGGGACTTGCGCTTAGTGGCTCAGGCGTTGCTATTGTATCTGGGGGAGTAGCCGGTAACACTGGGGTGTCTGACATGATTGGAGATGTCGGGGCAGAATCATTCCCATTAAGGCCAGAAATGGCATCTTCAAGCATCTTTCCATATTTTTCGGAATCATCTGAAGCACTAAGATCTACATTAGTAGAAGGCTGGATGACCTTTTCGGGCTGTCCAATAGTTCCATCTTCTGGATTCGTGCTCGGCTCAGAGTTATCAATGGATGGAGCTGATTCTGATGAAATAGGGCTAGACAGCGTAGGTTCAGTAGTAGTATTTGATGTGGAAGTGGATAAACTCGAGGTCGGTTCGATAACGAGATCAGACATCGGCATAACCGGCGGCAGAGATGAAGTGGCGGATTGAGGCATGTCAAGAGAAGAAACAGAAGAAGTCTCTATTTTGACTGGCTGATTACCAGTATCCGGCACTGTCTCGCTACCCGCCTGAGCTAGGCTAGCTTCGGCAGCCTTGAGATCATCTAGCAAAGCAGAGTTTTCTTCCGTGACCGGGGCGACAGCCTCTTTGGGTCCATCATCATCACTCTTGCCAACATGTGCAATATTTAACTTAGTAGGGTCAGCATCCCGCTTAGGAGTATCCTTGCTGAGGAGTGAGTAGAGCTCATTATCTACATCCGGGGTAATATTCTTAGAAATTAGCTGTTGATTAGCACCGGATTTCATCAGTTGGGAAGAAATTTGCATGGTTTCTGGGGTAGTCTTAGCATTAGAAAAACGATTGGTGGCAGCCACAATACCGGTAAGGAAGGCTGTGGCTTCATCTTTTTCAATCTTGGCTTCACCACTAAGACTGTATAGTAGCCTGGCAATCATCTCAGAGACAGAGCTAGCGGTCTTGTCACTCCACTCAATTTCGCCGAATTTGCCAGGGTTACCAGTGGTAATATTAACAACAACTGCATCATGCATAATGCGACCATGTTCACGAAGTGCCGCATCTAGATCTATACCATTAGCAACATCGAGGGCAAGAACTAGATCCACATTAAAGTCACCGTAGGAGAAATCCAAATCTTCCTCGCTAATACGGGTCCTATATGGGGTAATAAAAATCTTAACATAATCGCCATCTAGCTTGTACCTTAGATGGTCGGCCTTATCCTTGTTGAGAGCAATCACGAAATCTTGCAAAGTATCGGCAGTGGTTTCAAAAGTCTCCTCGGGCTTTAGGAACTCTAAGGCATTAGGAGTGGAACCGGAGTAGATAGCCGTAGCGCGCTTACCAAGCTTATCTAGAAAGAGCGAAAGGCCGATAGCGGCAGCCATTTCATCTACGGATGGGTCACTAGAGAGGGCTACGAGGACATTTTGAGACTCAGAGATTTTTCTGGCAACCTCGTTAGAAGTTTCTGTACCATGAGTAGAAGGAATAGACTCGATAGGGTTTAAATCTGCCGAAACCATAGTAGTAGGATCAGAGGCTGGTACGGTAGAAGTGTCCGTAGTCATCGCCGCGCTGGAAGAAGCATCCGAATTGGGTGCTGGTATCGTAGCAGAACTTGAACTCAAATTTTGATCCATACTTTAATCTTAACATAAGCCAAAAGGAATCGCAAGTTTTTTAAGGACTTTTCCCTTTACTTTTTTAGATAAAAGAGTTATAATAAATGGAAGTCATTAATTTTTAATCTAAATAGGAAGAAAATGCCGATTATTAAATCTGCCAAGAAGGCTGCCCGGCAAGCGGAAAAGCGTACCGAGCATAACGTAGAAATCAAAAAAGCAATTAAGGCCGCTTTGAAGGCTTTTAAGGCTAATCCTACCCCAGAAACTCTTGCGAAGGCACAGTCTGAGTATGATAAAGCCGTAAAGAAAGATTTGCTAAAGAAGAACACTGCTGCACGCCGCAAAGCGAAGTTATACGATGCAGCAAAAGAGGCCGGCGTAAAGCTAGAAAAGAAAGCTACCGATAAAGCTCCGGCAAAGAAAGAGGCAGCAAAAGCTACAGAGAAGAAAGCCGCAGCAAAAAAGACTGCACCAAAAGCCAAGGCTGAAAAGAAGTAGTTTTTAAACTTAAGTCAAGTTTGGAGAGTTCACGCAGAGCTCTCTTTTCTTTGGTTCCCTGCTTTTGTTTGAAATCTTTGAGAGCCTGAGAAATCATGAGACCACAGAACATGATAGGGTCTTCTTCCTCTTGAATTCTAGACAGCATTTCTACAGCTCTTGGACCATTTTGCTTGGCGGTACGATAAATGTCAAAAACCAAGTTGAAATTAGGATTTTGTGGCAAAGTAAATTCATGGAACTCTAGCTTATCCTTAAGGGCTTTGTAGGTAGCAGAACGTTTATCTAACTTAAGCTCTAAGATGGCAATTTTATGAGGAGTATTAAGATAATCCGGGAGTTTTTCGTAAACTGACTTATTAACCGAGAGGTCACGGATGAGAACATTTCGGCTGTCAGAAAAAAGCGATTGACCAAGAAAAATACTGGGCAAATCGGCCAAGGTAAGCTCTGCGCCTTCGATAACTTCATAATCTTTGGTACCAAGAAATTTTTCAATTGCCTGACCAGCACGAACACGATCATCGCCGTAGAAGAATTTAATCATTTTTGGACCACTTTCTTAGATAATTTTTCGGAAGATTGAGATGCGTTTGTTTTGGAATCTACAGGGATGATTTGGCAATATGGACAAAAATGAGTGCCCCGACCAGCAACCTTAGTTTTGATGATTTTATGACCACATTTAGGACAGGGTTGGCCATCACGATGGAAAACTTGAGCAAATTTATCCAGATAATCGCCTTTACTGCCATCGGCCTTAACATAAGTAGCCATGGTAGAGCCACCAGACTCAATAGATTTTGTCATAACATCACAAGCAGCCTGGAGCAGGCTTGCCGCCTCTTCTATAGTAATAGTCCCAGAGCGGCGCTCAGGATGAATATTGGCGGTGAAAAGAGATTCATCGGCATAGATGTTACCGAGCCCGCAAATAATAGTCTGATCTAAGATGATGGCTTTAATTAATGAATTTTTATGTTTTTGCAACTTATCGTAAAATTCAGTCGGTGACATATCCCACGGCTCCTTGGCGAGCTTATTAACGAAGGGGTCACTTTTAACATCGGAGGTCTGAAGAACTTTGATGAAGCCAAATTTGCGCTGATCATTGAAATATAGTGTGCCATTTTCGAATATCAAACCGACACGAGTTTGTTTATTGGGAAGAGTGGCAGTGAAATTATCACTGGGGTGGCCAGCGGCATAGCGCTCCGCCATCGAAGTCACATTAGAACCCGACCTAGCCCTGTCATAAATAAGCTGACCGGTCATACGCAGGTGAATCATAAGTGAAATTCCACTATCCAAATCTAAAATTAAAGCCTTACCGAAACGGCGGATATCCTCAATGATATGATTTTCGGCAATATGCGGCTGACCCTGGAAAGATTTGTCGCAAAAAATTTCAATTTTCTTGATTTTTTTACCTAGAATAAAATCTTTCAAGCCGCGGCGAATGGTCTCTACCTCTGGCAGCTCTGGCATTATTCTCCTTTCTCTATATTCTAACATATTTATTAAGGTTTTCCACATATTTGACATAAAACACCATATATAGTGTAAAAAGTGCTTGACCGACACTATATGTGGGGTTTATAATTAATAACATAAAGGTAATACTAATAAATTTAAACAGGCAGGATGCCGGAAAAAGGAAAAACATGAAGAAAATTATCTATCGCAATGCTAATGATGCCGAAAACTTCGATATTAAAAGATTCGTAAAATCACTAGCTAAATATGTAAAAGTATCAGAAAAAGAAGCTCAGGAAGCCTTAGCAGAATTCGATCAGTATGAAACCATGCATGTTTCTTGTTTAGTAGAAGTAGGAGCAAAGTTGATCGGCGGGAAGGCTGGCGACAAGATTGCAAAAGAGTATTTTGATGAGCACGCAGAGTACTTTGATGAAGGAAAGTTTGAACGGCTACGCCGAATTACTGGGTATCTAGTAGGCACCTTGGACCGCTGGAATGATGCGAAAAAAGCCGAGGAATGCGCCAGAGTAAAACACTCCGTAAATTCGGCCATAGATGATGCGGAACGTTTAGCTGCATTGGAAACCCAGGCGATGGAGCACAATATAGCTTACGCGACGCGCTAATTCTCAAGTAGTTTACAGATGAGGGCCACTAGGAGGCCCTTTTCTGATGGATTAGATTCAGCGATAAGAAGCGCCAGGGCGGTAAGGGCGCGATCACTAATCTTGGTCTCCCCATTTTTGGTAAGGTGATAATCATTAATAGTGAGGAAGACTATAAAGAGTAGGGCACCAATGCGCTTATTGCCATCATAAAAAGGGTGATCTTTAATAATGAGATAAAGTAGGTTGGCGGCCTTCTCAGCGGTGGATGGGTAGACATCCTTATCGTCAAAAGTTTGAGAGATGGCGCTAAGGCTGGCCTCAAAAGCTCCACCACGTGGCTTGCCAAAGAGTTCATTGCTCTTGACATTACGCTTAAGCTGTGATATAATGTCTATACACTCGGAAGGAGTGAGGGTTTTGGTGGCCTTCTTCCCTTTCGTGAAGGAAATATGACCTTCATCAAATTCTTGTAAAGCTTTGAAACTGGGGGCATACTTAGTGATGACTTCGAGAATTCCACTTGCCTCGCCGGCGGATAATTCTGCGGTGGCGACTAAACGCTTGACAATACCCAATGCGCCTTCAATTTCATGCAATTTTTTAGCATCCAATTCTTTGAGGCGAGGTTGATTGATGGCTACACCATCTACTACATAATGATGAAGAACCTTGGTGGCCCAGATACGAAAATCGGTAGCCTTTTTAGAATTGACACGGTAACCAATAGAGATGATGGCATCGAGGTTGTATAACTTGATATTCCTTTTAACTTTGCGACCACCCTCAATTTGAACTTTTTCCATTTTGGAAAAAGTTGCATCCATTTGAAGCTCACCGCTTTTGTAAATATTATTGAGATGCTTGGCGATAGCTGGGACCTGAACATCAAAAAGCTGGGCAATTTGCTCCTGGGTTGCCCAAATGGTCTCTTTTTCAGAGTCAACATTGAAGACAACTTCACCCTTGGCTACTTTATAGATTTCGATTCCCTGTTCCATATTCACATAATAGTATATATCAAAATTACAGATAAGCCTAGATTTAAAGCATGCAAAATGCGCAAGTTAGAATTTATAGTTCTCCCCAGTTATGCCCGATTGTAACCTCGACAGCAAGCTTGATGGCAAGCTCGGGAGCGACAGATTCCATTTGCTGTTTTAAAATCTTAGCGACATCCTTGGCGATAGATTCATCACATTCTACGATAAGAGAATCATGCACCTGCATAACAAGTTCTGCGCCAGAAGGCAAAGCCTTATCTACATTGATCATGGCGCGCTTCATGAGGTCGGCTTCAGTGCCCTGAATTGGCATGTTCTGAGCGGCGCGCTCGGCGGACTGGCGAATAATAAAATTGGAAGACTTGACATCGGGAGTAGGGCGGCGGCGACCGTAAAAGGTTTCAACATATCCCTGGTCGCGGGCTTGGTTCAAGATCTCTTCTAGCTTACGCTTAATAGGGGCACGCAATTCAAAATAATTGTCGATGAACTGCTTGGCTTCGAGAACGGGCATCCTTGCGGCATCAGCTAAACCTTTAACGCTCATGCCATAGAGAACGCCAAAATTAATTACCTTGGCGGCGCGGCGCTGTTCCTTGGTGACTTGATCAAGCGCAACATGAAAAGCTTCGGCTGCGGTCTTGGTATGGATATCGATATTAGAGTTAAAGTCATCCACCAAGGCCTGATCGCTAGCCAAAATAGCAGCAAGGCGAAGTTCAAACTGAGAATAATCGGCAGAAACTAAGGCTTTTCCCCGTGGGGCAATAAAGCCAGTGCGGATACGCTTGCCCTCCTCGGTGCGAACGGGGATATTCTGTAGGTTGGGATTTTGTGAAGAAAGGCGGCCAGTAGCGGTAACATTCTGAGTGAATGTGGTATGGATGCGGCCATCAGAATCAGCTAAGTCCGACATGGGGATAATATAAGTAGAGAGGAGCTTAGCAGCCTCGCGATATTCAATAATTTTAGAAATAATTGGATGAAGACCTTTTAATTTATCCAACTCCTTGGCGCCAGTAGAATAGCTACGGGCGGTTTTTTTGATACCCTTGGTAGGGAGACCTAATGCAACAAAAAGCACATCACTAAGCTGATACGGCGAATTGAGGTTGAACTCTCTGCCGGCAAGTGTGTAAATTTCCTGTTCGAGGTGGCTAACTTCCGCAGTATACTCAGAGTTTAACTTAGCAAAGTAGGTACGGTCTATCAGCATACCTTTTTTCTCCATCTTGTAGAGTACCGGGATGAGGGGGAGATCAAAATTTTTATATATATTGTATAGTGCAGGATATTTTGCGAGGGCAGATTCCTGAACTCTAAACTCTTCCTCAGGGATGCCAAGAGTTGGTTGTTCGCGAGATAATGGGTTTAACAGAAAAGCGGCCTGAGATAAATCCCAAAAAGGTTTACCAGCCAAGATTTCGTTGGCGATTTTTTGATTAGCATGCATTAGACCTTTAATGTTCCAGCCAATTATGAGGTCTGTAGTCTCGGTAACCTCGCTGGCTTCGGAGCTGTGCGCATCAGGCTCATCATCACGAGTGGATGATGCTTGCATAACCGCGCTCTGGGATGTACCAGGGCTAGCTGAATCCGTTCCAGCGAATTTGTCAAGCTTCCTGATCAAAGAGTTAAACTCTAGCCTCTTTAGTCCATCAACTACTCTGTTATGGTTAAAATGAAAATCCGGCAAAGAGGCAAGGCTAACTGGAGCATCAAACATAATCTGAGCCAGAGCTTTAGACATGTAGGCACTGTCCTTCCCCTCTTTAAGCTTAGAATGAGTAGAGCCAGTAATTTTATCAAGATTTTCATAGACACCATCTAGACTGCCATATTCATTTAGTAGCTTGGCCGCAGTCTTTTCGCCAATACCCGGCACGCCCGGAATATTATCTGAAGAGTCGCCTTTTAGAGCCTTTAGATCTAGAAATTGAGATTTCTTGATGCCATATTTTTCCTCTATCTCGGCTATATTGATTTGTTCGATATTGGAAAAGCCCTTCAAAATACGCCACATGTGGGTGTTTTTATCTACAATCTGCAGCATATCAAGATCGGAAGAAATAATATAGGTTTCATATTCGCACTTGCCATCTTGATCTAAAGTCTCATCGGCCTGGCGAGATAAAGTACCTATAATATCATCAGCTTCATAGTTTTCGATTTCAACAAAACTCCAACCGAGATTAGAAATGAGTTCTTCCAGTAATGGAATTTGAGCATAGAAATCATCGCCAGGTTTAATGCGCCCAGCTTTATAATCAGGAAAAATCGCGCGGCGGCGAGAAACGGAAGTTTTGGAATCCCAAGCTACCACAACTTTGGTGGGCTTTAACTTTTCGACAACCTCCATGGCAATAGCGGCGAAGCCATATATTCCGCCAGTCGGGGTACCATCAGGAAGGCTGAGTGGCCCCATGGCATAGTAGCCACGATAAAACACAGATTTACCATCAATTAAAACAAGGCGTTTCATTTTATAATCCTATATATTCACGACCATTGTGGCGTGAAACTAAATTTTTAATTACGGGAAGGACCTTGGGGACTTGGCGACAAGAGCCCAACTCGCATATTTCTGTCGTGTCATTCATATCTAGACTTAGTGAAACGGTGTTAATATCATCATAAACCATGACAGTGCGATTAACTACATCAGACTTGAAGCTCTCATCTTCTACCAGAATCTTATTGGCATATATATAATATGTAGTGCGTACGCTATTGCCCTCACCATAATTGTCGGTAATAGCAAATTTGTAGCCTTCGGGAACAGCAGCCGAGATTTCACTATTCATCATACTGTAGAAAGTAGAAAATAATATTATGATGCAAATTGCCGCTAAACCCCACAAAGTATAGCGCATCCAGTTGCCCTTCTTGTAGGCGACCGAAGTGAGCTCGGCTGCCCCGCTCAAAACTCAATCTCCTTTAAGATTTTGTCTATTCTGGAAGTCATTTCTTCTACGGTGCTATTATTTAGAACATAGTAATCGGCCGCGGCGATGGGGCCACCTTTTTCTAGATTCTCAATCTCTGAACGATCGCGTTCACGAATGGCGGTAGCATCAAAAGCTCGGCCAGGACGATTGGCTACGCGTTCATAGCGTAACTTTTTGTCTACCACTACAGCTATAAAGGTTAAACTCTTAGGGAATTCGTGCTTCAGGGTCTTGTATTCTGTCCAGGAATAGACACCATCCAAGACAATGCGCTTCTGTCCAGCAGAAATAAGATCTTTTGCTTCCGCTATGACTTGGCGCACAACCCAATCCTTGCCCTCGGTGGCGCGGATCATTTCACGAAATTCTTTTTCGCTTTCACCATCCTCAGTGCGAGCTATTCCTCGCTTTTCCATTTCCTTATAAATCATTCCCCCAAAATAAACCTTGGGGTAGCCTTTGTCGGTAAGATAATCCACAACTACAGACTTACCACTGCCGCTCATACCCACGATGGCCACAATCTTTACATTATCCATAATAATAGTATACCACAGCGGCAACTAAATAATACCTTTCAGGGCTCACTCGCTTTGACCCATCACTGCGAAATCTCACTCATTCCACTCTTTATTAGTCGCGTATGACCCTGAAGGTATTATTAAGGCTACTTATATGGTACAATGAGTTATGGCGAACTTTTTTAAACCTTCTGACCCACTAGATAAGATAATTGCAAAGACTTTTCCTGAAAAAAAGATTGAAAAGACTGAGCATATTTTAACTGGATGGACCAATATCGTAATAGAGGTCACTACAAATGATGGCTCATATTTTTTCCGATTCCCTAGAAATCCTTTTTGGTCAAAAATGATAATAAAAGATGCGGCTGTTTGCAATTTTGTAGATGGCAAGACTAGTTTTTATACACCGCAGATGGAATTATATTACGATGAAAAAAAGCGACCATATTCAGTACACAAAAAAATCGAGGGATATACTCTGGGCGATAGGATTTATCATTTATCACATACAGCACTCACTGGTGCAGCATATGATGTAGCAAAGTTCATTAAAGAACTTTCTGGCATAGATCTTCGCGAGGCGCCAGAGAAGGTTAAATATCCTTTAAGTGATTTTTTACACGAACTAGACTATGAACATTATGTAAAACATATAGATGCTGATCATAAGTTTATCAAAGAAACCGAATTAGAAAATTTGGTACATGGGGATTTGAACTTAGGCAACATATTGCTAGACAAAAATGATAAAGTCATAGGTGTAATAGATTTTTGTTTCGCCGGCACTGGGAATCCGAACATGGATGTGGCAAGGATGATATCTAGGCCAGTGCCAAAAGATTTCGAAAAAGTGTTTTTGGCACAATTTTCCGATATTCAAGAAGTAGACAGAATGAAGCTAGCATGGAAACATATAGATGCAGGCTATGCCGATCATATTCGTACGAATTTTCCAGAAATTAATCTAAATCAGTTGTGAGGTATCGGATTTTGGCATCGCGGCGAGCATCATCATCTTTTACTGGTAATTCTTCGCGGGCAGAATATTTAGTGAAGACATCTAGACAATCCCTGACTGGGCCATCATAGATAGGTGGCTGGTCGTAGACACTCCACAGTATGATATGGGTGTTTGGCGAATTCTCGGCATAGAACTCTAGGGCATGACTAGTAGCACGGGCAAATTCTTGCTCGGTTTCCTTGCTATGGCGCCAAGCCCGATTTGATAAGAAATGTGCCGTAACAGTAGGTGAAATAGCGATCATTAAAATTAGCATTTGATATTTCCCTGCCCCTAGCATTTTTAGTAAGATAGCTTCGATTTCTGGATCCAGCAGAGTAACATCTAGCACAATGTCGTAGCCACCCTTAATAAGCTCTGACAAAGTAAGAAAAAGCATGATAGTGGTAAACTCATCAGTCATTTTGCGAAGATTGGCATCGCCATAAAAATCTCTAATCTCTTGATAGTGTGGGTGATATTCCACAAAACGCCGAGCAGCAATTAAGATGGGCTCGTAGCCTTTCTTCTCGCAATAAGTCTCTACGGCTGGCAGGATTTGAGTGGTCTTGCCGGAGCCGGAAAGGCCGGCAATACGAATTAGGCGGTGATTTTTGGTAGCGGCTAAGGTAAAGTCTGCCACGGCCTTTTGTAGAATAACTGGATATTCAGATAGGCCTACTTGCCACTCTGGTTTGACTTGGCTTGGCCAATGAGACCGCATATACGTGATGACTTTGGCAAGTGCTGGGTCTTGTTGCATAGTGACTCCTATTTACAAATAACTTTGATGAACTTGTTGCCCTTTTTGATTTCTATCTTCTTAATATCTTTGAAGACTTTGTATTCCCCTTCGGCCTGAAGTTCTACAGTAGCAGGCTTGATAAACTCCAGAATATCACCAGTAGTGGGCTTGCCAGGGGTGCGGAAAAAGATAGCCGCAGTCATCAGCTTGGTAAGGCGCCATAAATTAGTAAGCCGACAATTTTCGCTGCGGAAGACTTTGGGTTTTAGATAATCATCGCCGCCCTTCATTACCCGGCACATAGACTTGCCGCTAAGTGCGCAATAGTCACTAACATTACTGGCAGTCTCTTTACCATTTAGAATAAACTCTGGGATAAATTGCTTCTTATGGCGATTCTTAAAATACCAAAACATGAGATAAAAATATGAGCGCCAAGAACTCTTGTGGCCCTTCTGAAGTTTTTTGCGGGTCTTAGGATTGTCAAAAAGCTCAACGGCTTCAGCTGTCATACCAATGGTGACATAGCAGGTAGCATAGCGGAAGAATTTATCATCTACAATAATTTCTAATGGATAGAGTTTTTGGCCTCTGGAAGATGTTTGGCTATGTACGGTCAGGATGTCGTTGAGGGTTCTGCAACCAAGGGTACGGGAGAGGTCGTTGAAATTGCCGTATGGCAAGACACCCAGAGTAGCATCTTTGCCAGATTCAATGAGGGAGTTCGAGGCAATAATACCAGTGGCATCACCACCCGCGGAAATTATTAGATCACCATCTTGGATAAGTTTAGCAAGTTTAGCAACATTGGATTCGATGTTGGTTTTCTCCACTTCATACTTACCAACAAGATAGCCCTTAAGACTCTTGGCCGGAGTAAGAACTTCTTTCTCAACATCAATAAAGCGCGAAGAATTAGGATTGTATACAATAAGAATACGCTGCATAATATTATGAGTTGGCAACACCTAGCCACTTGAGTACGGCGTAAATTAAGACATAGGCCACCAAGCCTATCACGATTTCAAACATTCGGCGTTTGGCTTTGCGAGTTTTTTCCTCGCTGCCACCGGCAGTGAGATACTGGATACCGGTAATAGAAATGCCAATTACACCAAGGATACCGATACCGATGGTCATAATATCTACTACGAGATTCAAAACATGTATAATGCTATCCCCTTTGCCGTTATCACAAACTTGGCCATTATCCCCTAGGATTGCAGTCGAAACACAATTTGATTCTTCAGCAAAAGCTGGTGCCGGTATGGTTAAAGCCATTCCCAAAATAGTAGTCATGGCTAAAATACTGAGTAATATTTTTTTCATATTCCTCCTACCTTAAATACTCATGTAATTTTTTAGTGTCTTTATTCTTGCGTAGCTTAGATAAAGCTTTAGCCTCGATCTGGCGAATACGTTCACGAGTAACATCGAATTCATTACCGACCTCTTCTAAGGTGTGTGGCCTACCACCACCAATACCAAAGCGTAGGCGAATAATCTTTTGCTCACGATCGGTGAGCGTAGCAATGATTTCGGAAAGCTGCTCTTTCAAGATTTGATTGGCGGCAGAATCTTCGGGGCTATCACGATCTTCATCTTCGACAAAATCGCCAAGTACAGAATCTTCATCATCACCTTCCCGACCTACGGAAGCATCAAGTGAGGCAATATCCTGCTTAATGCGCATGACATAATCAATTTTTTCCGGCTCCATATCTAGCTCTTTAGCAATCTCTTCATTGGTAGGCTCACGGTTGAGCTCTGAGGTAAGCTTACGAGTGGTGCGAAGAACCTTATTAATAGTCTCTACCATATGGACCGGAATACGAATAGTACGGGCCTGATCGGCAATGGCGCGAGTAATAGCCTGGCGTACCCACCAGGTAGCATAGGTGGAGAACTTAAAGCCTTTATCTGGGTCAAACTTCTCAACTGCACGTAAGAGACCAGTATTTCCCTCTTGGATAAGATCAAGGAAGTCGAGACCGCGACCGCCGTAGCGCTTGGCGATAGATACTACAAGACGCATATTGCTTTCGACCATTTTGTCTTTAGCTTTTTTATCACCCTTAACGATGCGCTGGGCAAGATCGGCCTCTTCCTCCGGCGTAAGTAGAGGAATTTTACCAATTTCTCGTAGATATAAACGAACGGAATCATCGGCGAAGGCATCGACATTTTCAGCGGTGATAGCCAACTCCTCATCGGAAAGCTCCTCCTCATTCATGAGGTCGTCGTTTTCCGGTTCGTCTAATTCTAGGTTTAATTCATTTGCATTCAAAATATTGTCTTTTTTAGAGCTCATTAGGTCTAGTATAATCTAATATTTAAGTTTTTGCAAGTTGCTTATCTCGCGCAGAATTTTTTCGTACTCTTCATCGTTTTCATCTAGTTGATCTAGCTTTTCGCTAAGCTCTTGAATTTTTTGTTTTTTAACCATAGAATTATAGCGATCTAGTAATTCCCTGGCCTCACGTTCGTAATTGTTATTATCAGAAAGCTGATGTTCAGAATTAAAAATGAGTTCAAGCTCGGACAACCTAGTATCATCTTCGGGGATTTCCAACGGAATTTGAACCTTACTAACGCCGCCAAAAATTTTGAGTGCTAGAAGACTATTCTCCAACTTCTTGACAGTATCACTTTTGGCTTCAGTCTTAGGCTTTTTGAGATATTTTTTGCTGGATTGTTCTAATTTTTTGTTCAGCCTGTCACCTTTCTCACGTAAGACCGCCACATCTACATCTAATTTTTTAGCGACCTTTTCTTCATAGCTAGCACGCTCAACTTCATCTTTAACATAGCCCAGTATCTGGATGGCAATATCGGAGTATTTACGTTTACCAGGAGCGGAGCTTAAATCTACACTTTCCTCATGTTTCTTAAGAAGCCAGTCTACGGCCGGTATGCTCTTTTTCACGGCTGCTTGCCAGAGAGCAGGATCCTTTTGGATAAGCTCATCTGGATCTTTGGCGCCGTGATAGTCTGAAATAACAGTTAAATCTATGCCAAGATCGCCAGCCAGCATGATGGCACGTTCGGTAGCCTTAATTCCGGCCTCATCACCATCATATGCAAGGCGAATGTCGGAGGTAAGGTTGGAAAGCGCCTTTATGTGTTGTTCAGTCATGGCGGTGCCAGAAGTAGCTACGGCCTCTTTCACCCCAGCCTGATGGCTAGAGATGACATCCATGTTTCCTTCTACGATTACCACGAAGCCATTGCGGCGAATAGATTCTTTGGCCTGGAATAAGCCAAAAATAAATTTGGATTTATTGAAAAGTAGTGTTTCTGGGGTATTTAAATACTTAGGTTCGCCTTTCCCGAGAATACGCGCAGTAAAACCAATAACATTGCCAGCGGTATCAATAAAAGGCACCATCATACGGTCACGGAACATATCCGATTTGAAGCGATTAAGAAGGCCGGCGGTATCTAAATCCTCTTCGGAAAAACCACGCTTTTTAAGTACTTCAAGTAAAGCTTTGCCGCTAGCGGGAGAGTAACCAATTTTGAATTCTTCTACGGTTTTACGATTGAGATTGCGTTTATAAAAAACATACTCACAAACATCTTTATTGCGAACTAGGCAGGCCTGATAGTACTTGGTGGCTAAAGCCAAAGCTTCGCGGGCGCGGGCTTTTTTGCGAGAAACTTGAGGATCGCCACCACGATATTTGGTGAGGTCTACGCCAGCCTGCGCGGCTAGCTTTTCCATAGCCTCGCGAAAGCTAATCCCCTCTACCTCCATAATAAAAGTAAAAATATCACCACCTTTATTAGCGGAAAAATCGTGCCAAATACCTTTTTCTGGCGAAACCATGAAGCTAGGAGTCTTATCCACACCCCAAGGTGAGCGACCTTTAAGGCTACGCCCTGTCCTTTTTAGCTCCACGTACTGCCCCACCACATCCTCTACCGCTAGCCGGGATTTGATTTCCTCCTTGGCATCTTGCATATAATATATATTATATCACTTAAAGCGGTTAGGCCAGATATACAGCCAAAAATAAGGCGGGTTTTATGTGTTATAATAATATATATGGATAGACAAGAATATCTGAATCAGATTTCCGCATCGAATCATCCAGTTAAGAAGTCTAGAAGTGGGATTTTTGCTTCGAAATTCTTTTGGGTGGGATTGATAGGCATAGTGGCGTTTGTTTTAATAATGATTCTCGGGGCAATTATTGGCGGAGCGAAAAGCAATGACAAGGAGCGTGTTTTCTCTCTAATACTGCACATAGATAACACCTCGGAGGTAATTGGACAATACCAATCCAATGTAAAGTCATCTGACTTGAGATCCTATAGTGCTTCACTCAACGGGATACTATCGAATACCAGCAAAGAATTAACAGCGTATGCAGAAGAAAAGTATAATTTTAAAGCAAAGGATGTAAGTAGTAAAATTAGCGAGGAAGAAACATTATCGAAAGATGGATTGGCAAACGAATTATTTGAGGCCAAAATAAACGGAATTCTTGATAGAATCTATGCACATAAGATGGCCTATGAAATATCGCTAATTACCAATCGGGAGTCGCAAATTTTCAAAAGCAGCAGCAATGAAAATTTAAAAAATATATTAGAGACATCGTATAATAGTTTAAATAATTTATATGATGGGTTTAATGATTTTACAGAAACTAAATAAAGAGAGGTAAAAATGGCAAAGTCAGAAGAAGTAGCAAAAATCCAAGAAAAGCAAGGATTAAAAGAAGAATTTATCGAATTTATCAACCGCGGATCGATGATCGACCTTGCAGTGGGTGTAGCAGTGGGTGGAGCATTTACGGCGATCGTTAATTCCCTGGTAAACGATATAGTAATGCCAGTAGTGGGGCTACTACTTGGTGGTGTAGATTTTACCGGGCTAGCGATTCGAATACCAAATTTCTTTGGCAATGGCGATGAGGCCGTAATAGCCTATGGCAACTTCATCCAAAACGTAGTGCAATTCTTGGTAATTGCCTGGGTGATATTTATGGTGATAAAAGCAATGAACCGGATGAATCGCAGGAGGGATGCGAAAAAGGCAGCCAAAGAGGCAAAGGCCGCAAAAAACTAGCCCAGTTGAGTTATAAAATAATACTAATCTGTAAGATTATAGCTAAGCCGAACAAGATCGGCGAGTTCGACTTCTGATAGCTGATCGCCGGCGAGAACGATTTCGATGCCACCGCGCCCAAAGTAACGGGACTCCATTACTGATTCGTACTTGTTTTTTAGCAGTTCACCAAGTCTTTTATCGCAACGGATTTCAATGGTATTATGATTAATCACTAAAAATGCGTGATCGTTTTTAAGATAAAGCTCGCGATCTTTTTCCTTTTGAACAGCGAATTCATCTATCCCGCTTACTTTAGAAATGTCAAATACCATTTGAGCTCCTCTATACTCCCATTAATATCATCTAAAGCACGGTGGTTCTCCGGCTTAGTGAACTTTTTATTTAAGGCATTTTCAAAATAAATTTTCCAGGCAGAGACATCAAGCATACGATAGTGCAACTTTTTATTAAGCTCTGGCATTTCGTGTTCGATGAACTTACGATCCTGATGAATAGAATTGCCGGCTAGGTAAACTGTCTCGCCAAAGTGCTTGTCAACAAAATCCGATAATTCCCTTTCGACCTCCAAAACTGGCTTACCGTTATTATTTTGCGCAATAAGTGCATCACGAGTTTTGTTGTTCTTTTCCCAGAAATCTCCAACCATACGGACCTTAATTACTTTTTCATCAACCTTAATTATAGCTTCATATCTAGCAATTTCATTTAGCTGCATATCTGTAGCAATGGCGGCAACTTCTAGAATTTTATCCTTGGTCGGATCAAGACCAGTCATCTCTAAGTCTATCCATAATAATTTGGCTTTTCTCATCACATTTCCTCCGGAATTTCGATACCCAGTAATCCTAGGCCATGAGTCATAATGTTAAGATATATTTGAACTAGTTTTTTCCGTTCTGATTCTTTGTCGCTGCCGACAACTGGGCACTTCTCGTAAAATCTTGAAAATTCTTGGGCGAGTTCATATAAATAATTTGCGAGCTTGTGCGATGACATCTCGTGGACTGATTCGGTCAAAATCGGTTTGTATTCTAATATCTTTATCATTAAGTTTCTTTCTGCGGTCGTAAAGATGTTCTCTTGAGATAATCCTTCGTTTTTGTTGTCGTGGGACTCAGTCGCTTCATATTTGGTCTGCTGCCGAATAGGTTCCCCAAGAGTATCTTTTGCAGCCGCAAGAATCTTCTTGGCACGGACAGCAGAATATAACAGATACGGGCCGGAGTTGCCGGTCATCTTGACGGATTCTTTAGGGTCAAAGATGATATTGCCGCCCATTTTATATTTTAAAAATGCGTATTTAGTAGCCGCAATAGCTACCGTATTGTCGGAAGAATTATATTCAGTTTTGAGCTCTTCGCGGACCATATTAATTACATCCACGGCTTTTAGAAAATTGCCTTTTCGGGAAGACATTTTTACATTGCCAGGAAGTTTGACTAAACCATGGGTTAGATGACTGGTTTTTTCCACTAGATCTGGGGCATATTGTTCTACGGACTTTAATACTACTTTCATATATTCCAGCTGCTCGCTACCGGTGATAACTACAGACTTATCAAAATGGTAATCTTGCCACTTAGTGAATATTAAGCCAACATCCTTAGCCTCATAGGTAGGAACACCTTCCCTGTTGATGAACACACGAGTATGCAAACCGTATTTCTCACCATCGAAAATTACTGCGCCGTTGCTCAAATTGTAAACACCTTTTTCTAGCCCCTCTTTGACTTTTTCTAGACCGAGGCCCGTAACGGTGGACTCTGGGTAGAATTTATCAAATTTCACACCAATTTGAGCATAGAAACCTTTAAAGTAATCGTAAGATAATTCCCTGCCCCTCCAATATAGCTTGGCAAGGCTAGTATCGTGCTCATCATTCTGATTGATTTGGTAGATTTCTTTATTGAGCTCGGTGATTTTATCATGAGCCTCACTATTATCTTCATAGGCAGCGGTGCCTTCTACATAGCACTTAGCGATATCTTCAATATTAAAGTCGGTGGGGGCTTTTTGCTCCAGAATGTATAAAGTCTTGGCAACATGTAGCCCTACATCGCCGCCAAAGTTAGCACGAATTACCTTGGCGCCAGCATATTCAAAAAGCCGAGAGATAGAATCGCCCACGATGGATGTATAGAGATGGCCCACATGCAGTACCTTGAATGGGTTCGGGTCACTAAATTCGCAAATTACTGTTTTGCCTAGATATTCATTTGATGATATATTTTCTTGAAAGTTTGTGTTTAATTCTGCAATTTTTTCAGATAAGTATTCATTTGATAAATTAAAATTGAGAAAACCTGGTGAGCTAATGCTTGGGGCAGTGCTTCCCTGGAATGCTTCAGCCAATTCGTTCGCAATTTCCATAGGAGATTTATGCAATTCCTTGGCCAATTTTAGTGGCGCATTAGAAGAATAATCTGCATCTATATTATTTGGTGAGGGAGAAAAATCAGGATCAAAATCTAAACCGTAAATGGTCTTGATAGTGTTTTTGAGATTGGCCTGAATTTCTTGCATATACGATATATTATAACATATTTAGCAAGCTTGACAGGTCATAGCGACAATAATACAATTGCAGTATTATGTTAAGCCATGAGGGAAGTGATAAAGTAATTGAAAACTCGCCATTTGATGTTTTGCAAAACATGCCAGATTTTGATATGACCGAAATGCGAAGAAGGGGCGAAGATGACCCGAAGAAACTAGAGAATTTTAGAAAGTTGGTGGACTTCTTTGATAAGGATATGTCCATCAAAAAATCATTAGTAGATCTGGCGCCTAGCGGACAAAAACGCACAACTATGAGTGATGTAGAATATGCAGACAAGTTTTATAATGACTTTCTCGAAATCAAATCAAACTTAAAAGAGATTATGCAGAACTACTATAAGTCTAAAGAAATAGATCAGCGTTTACAACAAATTGAAGATAATATAATTAACTCTGGAGTAGATTCTAGGAAATTGTCGCTGGTCTATCAAAATGACTTAATATCAATGTCTAAAGAATTTAATGATGGCGTACGAGAAGAAGCAGTTGGATATTCTATATGGTCTAATCCTCATGTCATAGATGAGGATGCTAGAAGCATAAATGAGATTCTGCATTTAATACATTCATCGATTGTAAATAATGAAAACACTTTTAAAGAACTACCAATTTTAAAGAAAGATACGCAAGGCATGGTAACCCTATATGGTACACCAAACTCTATGAATGATGTATCCTTGGGTATCTTCGAGGGGATAAAAGATGCTCGATCACCAATTGACATAGCCGCCATCGAAGATCGCACCATAATGATGGTGCGTGATCGTGGACATGCTTTAACATTAGATATTCAAAAGGATGATGATGGAAAATACTACATAGATTATTTCATACCAAAGATCTGCAATGTTGACAAAGTAAACTTGTTGCCTGGAGTCAGGAAAGTACAAAAGAAAGAAGGCCTAGATCAGGCGCTCGAGTATACTACCGGAATCTTTAGTTTAGATCAAGATAGCAATGTAGCTGATGAGGTCTTAAATTTTATCTCAATGGTGCCAACTGATGAAGATATGGAATAAAAATCAGTTAGATGTGATATAATGAATCATAGTTGCGGGTATCGTATAGCGGCTATTATGTATCCTTCCCAAGGATGAGATCAGGGTTCGACTCCCTGTACCCGCACCAAGTAAAAGAGAGGCCCTTTGGGGCCTAATTTTTTTAGATAGAGGTCGGAACTATCCTGCGCCAGGATGAGCTAAGCGGTCTATCATCACGAAGCCATCGTAATATCTCTGCATTTTTATGGGGTCGGTCTGGCAGGAATTATTGCCGAAAAAATAATCACAAAATTCTTCACGAGCTTTTAGAATTTCGGTAAGGCGTGCGTGATTTTGGATATTGGATTCAATAGTAAAATCAAAGAGCTCCAAAGCACGATCTATAGCTTTGGCGGCGCGAGCCTCGTTTCCCTTTGCTGTCCATTTAAGGGAGCGCGAAACTTCACTACCAATATTACCCATTTGATAAGTGATGGGGCGCGTTTGCCAATCACGGCGTGCATCTTCGCTATGGATATAATTTAAATCAGCCATTTTGAAACGATTTTTTTAATTCTGGCCTGAATTTCTGGATTCTCAACACCACGACTACGGTTGCCCTGGGCTGGGCGAATATTGATCATGGAATCGAATTCAACGAGATCATCAATATCATTGCTATCGAGGTACAAGTTGATGCCCCAAATATTCTCCTGCTTAGAGCCATTCTCTAGGAGTAACTGTTCACAATCATAATGCATAGGTGAATCTACGGCTAATAATCCTCTTTCAATATCAACGGCACCCTTAATGGCATTTTCATCGATAAAATTGCTAGACCCTTCGATGAGGGATTGTTTGGTTACTGGGGCTTTTAATATTTGCATAAGATAATTATAGCATGCCAATAGTTATTCAGTAGCATCGGTAGCAATATCAATATATTCAGAAATTTTACCATCATCCTTAAGAGCTACGAATCGCCTAGCAAACTCAGTGAATGGAACTTTAATAGAAACAAAATCTACTTCAGAATCGGTTTTTTTGATGAGCTTTACAAAGTAATAGCCATCGCCGTTCATAGAAACGAAGCGACCACTACTTTGCCCTGGTTCCAATTTCATGGCTTCGGAAGCACGACCACCATCAATATTTTTGCTATCCACCAAGCCGTTTGTCTCTTCATAGATAATCTTATCGCCTAGCTGTTCGGCAACTGCCTGATAATTTCCGCCGTTTTCAACCAGTAGAGATTCGACTCTGGCGGCAATCTGATTGGCGTTTTGGTCGATTTCCATCTCAACTTTAGCCTTGGTAAGAGTAAGATAAAGCATACGCTCATACTCGCTTTTACTGAGCCCAAAATTATCTTCGATTATTTTAATGAAGCCCTCCTCGCTACGGTCTACCCCACCGATTTTAAGATGGCGTTCGAACTCACTGGCAACTTCTTCTGGTGATACTGCAATATCTAGTTCCCTAGCAAGCTTAGTGGCATAGGCGTATTTTTCGGCTTCAGTGAGAGCTGAACGCTTGTATTCATTACGGAGCTCGTTGAATGAGGATTCATCGAACTGGCTGCCAGATTGGCGCTCGATAGAAGTCATACTGCTGCGATAGAACATGAGATAATCAGAGAACAAAACGTTTTCTCCATCAACTGTAGCAACAGAAAGCGGTAAAACCTTGGTGATATTGAAGAGCAATTCACTTGTCATACCCAAACGATAAAGTGCCAACCAACCACCAACGAAAATCATAGCGAAGACCACAAACGCAATCAGTATAGTATTAACCACAACACGATGGCGAGTCCATTGGAATGGATACTTGAATTTGCGACCGGCAGCCAGGACTTCTTCCCTGCGCTCTTCGACCTTTTCTTTTTCGGTCTTTTTATCTTCTTTCCTTTCTTTTCTAGAGAATAGTTTCATGGTATAATTATAACATATACTTTGGCCCGGTGGCTCAATGGATAGAGCAATTCCGTCCTAAGGAAGAGGTTGTGCGTTCGACTCGCACCCGGGTCACCAAAATACCTTACGCTTCCAGAAGCGTTTTTTTAGTTTGGAGTCGAACCTAACGGTGCGACTCGCACCCGGGTCACCAAATTCGAGTCAATGATTATTATGTCTGGCGGGTCCTGTCCTCGCATTTTCCCCCACCGTGCTCGGCTATCGCCTGCGCGCATCGGGGGTCCCCCAAGCTCGGCCACCCGCCAGAGATGATTATTTGGTCTAAATCTCATTATGCTCTGAAAAGGTCTTTTGACTCGTACAAACTTTTCTACCAGCATTTTTCGCCCTTCAAGTTCATCGATGCAGCGAATTCATGTGTAGTATTACTGCGAAATGTTATAATAGAGAATATGAAGAAGCGTGGGCGTTTTAAATTTCATAAGGTAAAGACTTGGAAGCTTTGGGTATTATTAGTGCCATTACTTTTTGTGGATGCAACGCTTTTAAGGGTGGAACATATTCGTATGACTGAGCTACGTGATGCAGTACTAGAGGCAGACAAAAATGAAAATGATGAAGAGATCGCGCGGAGTTTGGGGGAACTAAGGGAGTTTGTTTTTTCTAATATAGTAATAAACATAGTAGATGACAATGGTAATCAGAAAATAACATTTGGCACAGGGCCATTTTATTTGGAACATCAGTATATTCGGGCAGCAAATAGGGCTTTGGAAGAGGCGGAAAAAACGATTGCTTCTGACACAAATCCAAATGGCAATATTTATCAGATGGCATCAGAGATATGCCGACCGCAGGCAATTGCAAATGGATGGAGTTGGAATGATCCGAACTACATTAACTGTATGATGGGTGAGATTCAAAAGTATCCGGCGGCGGATGAAATAAATGATACAATTATGGCAAAATTGCCATCTACGGAGCTATATCGCAAAGAATACGCTTCACCAATTTGGGCGCCGACCTTGACTGGCTTTATGATATTGATTACGCTTGTGATAATCGTTGTAATTTTTATCAGGGCGATAGTGTGGGTGATATTGAGATTATCCCTGTTGTTTGCATAATTTTGTAAGGTTTACTTCTTAAACCTCTTGACAATTGTTTTACGGGGTCATAAGATAGGAATATATTAACTTAAGGAGGAAGCTTAAATGGCTTACGAACAT
>JAZQXF010000051.1:0-28040 GCA_045632725.1 Candidatus Nanosyncoccus sp. | reverse complement strand
AGACCGCTTGGCCTCCGACTTTGGGCATTATTTCGAGGATGATTCTAATCAGCTTTTTATTTTATATGCGTGTAAATTATTTTAATGTTATAATTAAGCTATTATGGACGTGACAAAATATTGCCCTAAATGCCATACTAGGAAAAGTGGCACAGAGTTCTATAAATCGAAAAGCACTAGTGATGGTTTGTCTGGTTATTGTAAAGAATGCGTTAAAAAAACAACCCGAAAATACATTTTGGCTCATCCAGAGAGATTAAAACAATATCGGAAAAATGCCAAAGGAAAATATACAGAAAAACGAAAAGAGTATGCCAAAGAATACAAACAACGTCCAGAAGTCAAAGCTAGAGAAAAAGCGAGATATGCGACGGATGATTATAAACAAAAGGCTCATGAGCGATATTTGCGTAATCGAGAACAAAGACTAGAGTACTCAAAAAAATATCGTGAGGGAAACGCAGAGCACTATAAAGAATTACAACGCAGCTATAGATTAAAAAATGCTAATAAAATACGCGAGCAGAAAGCTGAATATGCTCGGACATCGCCAGTCGCTAAAGCTCAACGTGCTAGATACAAAAAGCGCCGTTTAGAACGCGATCCAGTATTCGCAACTAAAGAACGAGTGCGGAAACTGCTTGTAGATTCATTTTTGCGTAGAGGTTATAAGAAAAACAGCCACTCCGAAGAAATAATAGGTTGCGATTGGCAGATATTGACGAATCACCTTTTTGAAACTTGGCGCCAAAGATATGGGACAGTTTATGCTGGCGAGGATTTTCATATCGACCATATAATACCACTATCTACTGCCAAAACAGAGAAAGAAGTGCAACATTTGTGTCATTATACTAATTTGCAACTATTGAAGCCAGAGGATAACTTATCAAAATCGGATAAACTTGAAAATATGATATAATAAAGTTAACAATTACGCCACGCTTGCGGTCAATAGGCGGTTAGACAAACTAACGGAGCCAATATGACCGAAAACCAGCGTAATTATCTTGCAGATTTAGCCGGACAAAAAGGAGTCAGACTTAGTGATACCGATAATTGGTCGGTAGCTAAAGCATCGGAAGAAATAGAGCGCCTGAAAACTATGCCAGACGCAGTTTTTGATGGGCTAAATGAAGACCAAATTAAAAAAATTGATTCGCTAACGGTTAGTGCTATCACCGAGCTTAATAAATGGGGGTTTGTAAGGGGGCAAGCATGAACTTCTCTGCAACGGCTAAAGACATAAGTAACCAGATGGTGAAAGTAGTTAATTATATACTTGGGCTAGATATATCCCCGGCGGAAAAGCGTCGTCGACTTACTATAGCTTTTGGAATAGTCGGTAATGAATTCTTCGGCAAGATGTTCGCCGACAATAGCTTTCTGTTCGATAGCGAAGCGATTAGCACTCTAGGCTTTCAGAACCCAGAAAATCAAATTGAACGCTTATCTGCTAAATTGGTGCAAAACTACAACCTGGGACGTAAGAACGAGGCCATAGTGACCGGATTTTTTGATTCCGTACTTGCAGACGCCCAAAAAGAAGCTTTTGATAACGGAATATCTATGGGTAAGGTACCGACGCTCACGAGAAGCTTAGTAGGCGAAACTTGTGAATGGTGTAGGGCTAGAGTGGGGACCTTTACATATCCTGACGGTGAGTTATTCGCTCGCCACGATAATTGCGATTGTTTGTTTATTGTCCGGGGCTATAACTCCCGAAACGGTATTTTAACTAATTATAGAAAGGCAAGGCAATGATAGGTATAGACGTAACATTCAAAAATCATCCAACTACGGACGGGCTTGAAACATTTACGATTAGCGATTGTTTAGTAGCCAATAACGGTTCGCCTAATGCAGTCCGACCACAAATTTTAATTCATATACCAAAAACCGATAATCATGATGTAAATAACTCATTCGTAGACTATGAGGGGTATGAATGGCACGTTATAGGAACTACGGTGCCACAAATGGATGGGAATACCCCGACAAGATGGAACAGATACGCAATAGCGGAGCGAATAATAGCATTATAAGAGAAAGGAGCTAAAATGAAGATTCGCAACAAAAATACAGGTCAAATATTCGAGGTAGTAGCAGGAACTCTGTATCCTAGCTTCTTTGAGGAAGTAACCGACGAAGAAATTAAAGTCGGCGAGCCAAAGGTGGAGTTTGAAATTGAGGAGGTCAAAGATGAGCCAGTCGAAGCCCCGAAAGAAGTTAAGAAACCGGCGAAAAAGAAGACGGCAAAGAAAGGAGCTAAAAAGAATGACAGCACCAAGCGAAATTAGTTTTGCGAGCGTAGCAGACCTCGAGGCGGCGTGGAAAACGCTAACCGTTGACGAACAGGCGCGCGCAGAAGTTCTATTATTACAAGCTAGCAATTATCTACGCCAAATCGCAATAAACAACGGCAAAGACTTAGACGACAATATTCTCGCCGACCCGACCGGAGTTTATGAAGCCAACGTAAAAATGGTAGTTGTTTCGGCCGTGCAACGTTCACTTGCTTCGCCGGTCGATATGATGCCAGATGCTTCACAATGGAGTCAAAGTGCTACGCCGTATTCTGAATCCATGAGTTTTTCTGGGAATGTTTCATCTACGCTTTATTTTAAAGATAAAGAGCTGAAACTCTTAGGGCTAGGCTCCGTATCTGGCAATTTAGGAATTTCAGTATTGAGAGGAGTAAGATAATGGACTGGGGAGATATAAATAAGAAATTAAGCTGTTCTAAAACTAAATATAGTTTTTATTTCGGAGACTATGAATATCCCGATTACTCAAAAGGAAAAATGGCAAAGCGATTCCCGCGCCAACACGTCGGCTGGGGGCGCCGAGCGGTAGAAATACGAGCAAACAAAACCAAATTTGACCGGTTTGAGAATGACACTCTAGGGCTAAATGAGCTATTCGCTAAATATAAGGTGAATGAAGCTTTTGATAAAATCAAAGACGATATTCTAGTATGTGGATGTGGATTTCTGGCGGTAAATGGAGATAGGGTGTTCCCTTTTACGGCCGAGGAAGCAACCGGTACTTTTAGCTGGTTCGACCAGAACTTAAAGAGCGGCGTAGCAATATTTAGAGAAGCTACTAAAAAACGGCGATTCGGCGAATTACCGCAAAGACCAGACGCTTATGTTGAATATTATCCTGATCGCACAATCGCACATGAGAATGGCGAGATAACTATTGCGCCAAACGGCACAGGAAGGCCTCTAATAGGGCTTCTAACGCATAAGTCGACTACTAAGCGTCCATTCGGTCAAAGCGTGCTTACAGGCGCCGCTAGAAGTGCCATAGTAGATGCTTCGCGCACAATAAGGCAGGCTATGATTGCTGCTTATCACTATAATTCTAAGGTAGACGTATTGCTCGGCGTAGATAGCGATACTGCGGTTGATAAAATCGAAAGTCAGACCGGAGATGTATTAAAAGTCGGACCGAACGAAAACGGTCAAATCCCGCAAATTGGGGAATTCGCTCAACACGCTATGGCGCCATTTAACGACACTATCTTAGTCTCAGCTCGTAACTTCTGTTCCGACACAAAGCTTAATCTTGTAAACCTCGGCATTAGTACAGACGCACCACAGTCCACCGAGGCTCTAGAAATAATCAACGATGATCTACGCGACGATATCTTAAACTGGGAAAACGAATTAGCAGAGCAACTTAAATATTTTGGCGTTACGCTTTGGATGTATGAAAATAATATAAGCAGGCTAGATAGTAATTTGCAAGAGAAAATCAGGGCTATTAGACCGGTGTTCTTCTCAGTTTATCGTCAAGATGTCGGTAAATTCGGCGATGGTTTAATCAAAATTGCCCAACAAGCCCCGGCTATTGTTAAATCACGCTCGCTATGGCGGAATCTCGGTCTTGCTTCTGAAGAAATTGATGAAGTTATTAATTCGACAGGGCAAGTATGATAATATAAAAATACGGGTTCCTTCCGGCAAAAAGTACGCTCTTTTATATAGATAAGATAGTATTAAATTTTATCCAAAAAACCCATCCTTGCGATGGGCTTTTTGATATATAGAAGGTATGAAAATTTCACAGGTTTTTCGGGGAATAGGTTGTGGAAAACTATGTGGAAAAAGTTGTGGAAAAAGTTGTGGAAAAGTGATATGATAAAGTTAACGTTAACTTTTACGGAGGTGAAAAAGGATGGCAACTTTTTACAAACTAAACGACGCAGGCGAATACGCGGAAGCAGATAACGATGTAGAGGAATTATTCCGTACAAGGTCTGACGAGATTATTCGGAAAAAACTCGATAAAGCTAAAGAACGCGAAACGGAGAAAATCCGCTCAGAGATTGAAGATGAAGTGCGCAAAAGCTCACTTGAAACTATCGAAAGCGAACTTAGAACAAAAATCGAATCCGAGTATAAGCCAAAACTTGAAGCGTCAGAAGCAAAGGCACATCAATTAGATATTGCGCTTCGTAGGAAAACCATTGCCGCTGAGTATGGTTTTAAACCGGATACCGAGCAATTCTTGGGAGATGGTGACGAAGATGATATGCGTGCTAAAGCTGATGTTTTAAAGGCTAGTTTTTCGGGCAACATTAATGCCCCTCTAGAAAAACAATCTGAGCCTAGTGTAAGTAAGTTGCAACAAGCAACTGGTATAACAGTTGAAATTTAGTTTAACTTAACTTATTAAAGGAGATTTATTATGGCAGTAACTGATCTGCATTCTCTTGACATCTCTACGGCGATTGACAAAATCTTTACCGAAGGCGAAAACCGCGGTGCTGTTTTGTCTCTCATCGACGGGATTCCAAACATCAACGTAGGCGATAACAAGCCTCTAGTAATGACTGGCCGCGCAAAAGGTGCTTTGGTCCACGAAGGTGGTGCAAAGCCTGACAACGGACGCCAGGTCGTTGCAAAACCATTCACAACCGTAAAGTTGGTCTACTCTCAGAGAGTTACCGACGAATTCATGATGTGGGACCGCGAACACCAAGGTGATTTCGTATCTCGCTTAGTATCCGACTGGACTCGTAAGAGCCTTCCGCGCGACATCGATACTGTCGTTCTTCACGGTCTTGACCCAAATACGAACACTCTTGATACCGAATTAAGCGACTACCTAACTAAAGCTGGTTCTAGCATTGCGGTCCCGGCGACTGGTTCTACTGCTGCTGATATTGACGCTGACTTTACTACGGCTGCTGCGGCTCTTGACGGCCAAGACATTACCGGTGTTGCTATCGCTCCGTCTGCTGCAGCTAAATTAGCTACTATCACCGAAGGTTATGAGAAGAAATATCCTGGTCTTGGTGTATTTGGCTTAACTGGTGGAACTATCGCTGGCAAGCGCGCTGCTTCTTCCCCAGAAGTTGCCGCTAACGGTACCGAGCTTATTCTCGGTGACTGGAGCAAGTTGTATCTTGGTTTTGCTGGTGCTGCTGACTGGAAAGTCATTGAGTATGGTAATCCAGATGGTGGGACCTATGATCTTCAAAACGTTAACCAAGTTTGTATTCGTCTTGAACTCAAATTCGGTTTCCGCGTATTAGATCCAAACGCATTTGCGGTCGTTGCCAGTGCTGAATCTGAAAGCTAATAACAACTTACCGGTATGGCGTGTTCGGGTGGGAATACGCTATACCGAAGCCAATAATAATTTTAAGAGGGAAATAAGATGAACAATAAAGACAACATCACGATTGGTCGTCCGAAAGTTGGCGGAGCTATTTATTACGCTCCCGCCGGTTCTACGCTCCCATCTGACGCTTCTTCCTCCCTTGGCGCTGATTATGTAAACCTCGGCTATGTAACCGAAGATGGCGTAACGCTAACTACGGCTGAAGAAACCGACATGATTAAAGCCTGGGGCCCAGAAAACGTAATGGTTGCTCAGAACGACTTTGGTGAAACTGTTACTTATAACCTTCTCGAAACCATCCGTCCTGCAGTTTTGCAGTACATGAGAGGCGCAGAGAATGTTGTTATTGACGCTGACGGTTCTATCAAGTCCGGTACGACTGGCGACCAGCTCCCACGCGGGATTATTGTAGTTGACACTATTCAAAACAACGGAAGCGCAAATCCACGCTACCATCGTATTGTTTACGGAGATTGTCAAATTACTGACCGTTCCGGGGACCAAACCTACAACAACAGTGACCCAGTGACCTTCCCTGTCACTATCACTGCCTTCAAATTTAGCTCACAAGCACTTAGCGGTAAACAAGTCTATCATGACGACTTCTGGACCGCACCTGCGAGTGAGTCAGAATCCTAGTTCGCCTCCTTAAGAACTACGAGAAAGCCCCTTTGCCTGTAGGGGCTTTCTTGATAAAATATAATTGTTTCGCCCCCGTGTTGGCTTGTCCTCAGCGGGGGTTTTATGTTACAATATGTTTAATATTAGTCACGGCACGCTTCCGGAAAAGGCGGATAATCTTATAAGGAGGCGTAATGTCTAACACTAATAAAAAAATCGAGCTCTGGGAAGGCTATGAAGTAGAAGTTAATGAACAGTTACTCGATGACTTTAATTTTGCTCAAGATTTAGCGATAGCTCAGAAGGAGGGTGATTTGCCAGAATTCGTATCTATGCTCTTTGCTATTGTCGGCGGTGAAGATACCTACAAAGCAGTTGAAAAACATATAACGGAAGAGAAAGGCTATTTCTCACAAAAAGCTTTACTTGAAATCGTTGAGAAGATAGGAAACGTACTCCCAAAAGCTGGCAATCGTGCGCAGAAGCGTTCGTGGCAGACTTCGAAATAATAGAGGCTGATTTTCAACAATATTATAATTTAGATCTTTCTGCCCTAGGATTTCGAAGATACGCACGGTTGTTACTCCAACTGCCAATGCAAGCTCGTTTTATGCAAAAATACTCACCATTTAAAGATTGGAATTGGGATAGAGAAGTACAAGCACAGATTCTACATAGTATAGACACTCTCGCCACCATGTACGCTAATTCACATCGCAAAAAAGGAGCCGTAGCGCTTAAAGCTCCCCCGCTTATTCAACCGGATTATGTTGAGAAAGCTAAAAAAGAGGCTAAAGGTAAGAAAAAAGAAGATTTGAAAGAGGCTCAAGCAGACTTGGCAGAGATATTTAGAAAACGCAATAATAACGTTAAAAAAATCGAGGAGATAACTAATGACGCATAAAATAGGGATATATTATGACGAACAAGGACTGAGAAATATAATGAAGGGCCAGGCGATAGCTGATATGGAACAACAGATTATGATGTCAAAACTTAGTCAAATTAAAGCCGAGTTTTTACAACGTTTCGGATTTGAGGGTAGTTTTGAAATTAAGAAAGTTGTTACTAATAGTAAGCGTAGCCGGACTACGTTCAGAATTGTCGCCGCCGATTCGAAGACGGGAGCTTTTCTCAAGAGAGAGCCAGGCTGGTTAGCGAAGTTCCTCTAAATAATATTGTAGAGTTTTTCCGTCAATAGTTTCTTCTTTACGATTTTCCCAATCAATTTGGCTTAGATTGACGAACTCTTCCTCTCCCCAATTTAGAAGCCAGCCTTCGCAAGTCTTTCTGGCATCTTCAAAGGCTGTATCAGGATTACCACCAATCCCTGTGTTATAAATATCTGCTGCTTCCATAACTATACATTTTCTTAAAGCTTCGTCGCTTTCTGCCGTTGTTTGATTTTTTTCACTTGTTATATTATTAGGATTAGTTTTTTTATTTCCACCCCCCATAGCAATAATCAAGCCTAAGAAAATAAAGATTATAGCAATGATAATGAGTGTCTTTTTATTCTTCTCAGTGTTTTTTTTATCAGTCTTATCTGTCTTGTAATATGGGGATTTAAAGACGTTACCACAATCTGAACAATAATATTCGAGTTTTCCTTTTTTACCACTAAATCCAGCAAGTGTGCCAATCCCTCCGGTTAAAATCCCCCCTGCTACTGCTTTCCCCACAGAGAACCCTTTTCGATCTCTCCCTATTGGGCTAATATTAGGGCCTTTGCACTTAGGGCACAAAGGTTTTTTAAAACTTTGGTTAGAGCTTTTTTCTTGCAACATACTAATCCTTTTTTATGTTATAATTATATCATAGAACGCCACGCTTGCGGGATAATGCGGTAAGTCAAACTAACCGAAAGGCAAGCATGGCAACTACTTCTCTTGGGACCGCATGGATACAAATTAAACCGTCAATGAGGGGGATGACTTCTTCTATTCGTTCAGAATTATCAGGAGTAGGAGAAGAGGAAGGCTCGAAATTTGGTTCAAAGTTTTCGACTGGTTTTGCGGCGAAAATTGGTATTATAAGCGGGATAACGCAACAAGTTTTTTCTAAAGTATGGAATACTATTACTGGACAAATTGATGATGCAATTACACGGGCGGACACATTGGAAAGGTTCCCAAAAGTTATGGAACAGATGGGTTATAAAACCGATGATGCAGCTGCGGCAATAGAGAAACTGAGAGAGGGGGTACAAGGGATACCAACTTCACTTGCAGACGTCGTATCTGGGACTCAACGATTAGTTTCGGTAACAGGCAATGTGTCCAAGGCGGCTGATTGGACACTCGCCATATCAGATGCGATGATTTCTAATGGCGCAAGTACGGAAACGGCAAGCGCCGCGATGGAACAATTTATGCAGGTAATTGCTCGAGGAAAGCCGTATGGACAAGATTGGCAATCAATCTTAACTGCTGCACCTGGGACAATGGATAAATTAGCTAAGTCACTAGGATATACGAGCGCATCTATGGGGGGAGATTTTTACACTGCGCTACAAAATGGGACCTTATCTATCGAGGCTATGATGGAGGCCTTAGTCGATTTAGACAAGAATGGCACCGACTCGCTTACCTCATTACACGATTTAGCGAGAACTTCCACCGGGGGTATTGAAACTGCAATTACTACTATGAAGCAGAGTATTAGTAACGCGATTGTTTCAATTATCCAGGAAATAGGGGCGGAAAATATTACAAACGCAATTAACGGAATAAAAGAAGCGTTGGTTGGCATCGTTAAAGTAATCGGCACAGTTATCTCTTTTATCCAAAGCAACTGGGAAACGCTCGCGCCTATATTTACGGCTATTATTGCATTCTTCACCACACTTTCAGCTTTCTTTGTTGCACAGAAAGTATTCAATGGCCTTTCCGCCGTATTCAGCTTAATTATGGCAAATCCCATTATAACAATGATTGGACTAATCGTAGCGGCTATAGCTACGCTAATCGTCCATTTTGATGAAATAAAAGAAGTTGTAACTACCGTTTTCGGAGCAATTGGCGAGGCTATTAGCGGTTTTGCGGAGTGGGTTGGGGGAATTTTCCAAGGAATATGGGATAATATAACAGGAATTTTCCAAAATATCGGTAATTTCTTTGTAGGCGTATGGAATACAATTGCATCCATATTTACTAATATCGGAGTTGTAATTGGTGAAGCGGTATCTGGGGCCTTTAAAAATGTAGTAAACGGTATATTGGCGTTTATCGAGAACTTTATAAATACTCCGATTAATATTTTAAATGGATTTATTGATTTAATTAATAACGCTTTTGGGTGGATCGGGGTAAATCTCGGTAAAATCGAAGGAGTTCATTTACCCCGCCTCTACACCGGCGGTATTGTGCAAGGAATTGGTACCGATACGAGCGACTCTAACCTTTACGCTCTCTCTAGGGGTGAATATGTAATTCGGGCGGCGGCGGCACGAGAAATCGGGTATGAGAATTTGGAGCGCATGAATGCGACAGGAGAAATTAGCGGAGGGCAAACCAATTACTTTACTATCAACGGCTACAATAAATCCCCAGAGGAGCTTGCAAACATTATATCGCGCAAAATTGCGTTTAATACGAGAGGAGTTATGGGATAAATGGAAGGCAAACTTTATATTAAAAAATTTATTCGAGACGATGGCGAGGCTTTGTCGTTTGATGGTAACGAAATCTACCTCGCCGAAAAGAATACTTTACTCGTTCGTCCAGACCCTAACACCACGGCGGTAGAATATACCGAAGCGGACGGCGGAGAAATGGTACGGCAACATAATTCTACCTACGACCAATCAGTTAACGGGCTTATAATCCCTAGAACTACCGATTATTGGCAGTTAACTTCCCTTTTATCTCGCTTTTTCCAAGTTAATCATACCTTTAAAATTATCTACATTAAAAAAGACGGCTCCATGTTCTCTATCTCGGACGCCTGGATTTCAATTGGGCTTCAGATTATACCAAGGCCTCACGAAGAATATTCTAGTTGGAGTATTACGCTTACTATTGGTAACTCTAGCTGGTATGAGTATTCAGAAGACGAAGAGGGTAAAGAGATTTATTCAAACACCATTTCCCTACCGCTTATCGGAAATACTTCAGGAGGCGAAAAATGGGACGCTGTAGGGGCTGTTTGGGATTCAGTGGGTGAAGAATGGGAAATCGGCGCAGGGGGCGTTCAGACGGTCAATATTGCGTCCACAAAGACAATTTATCCTTTATGGGTAGTAGAAGGACCTTGCGTGAACCCGAAATTACAAAATAATACTACCGACACTAACGCCGAGTTTAATGGAACGGTTACCGCGGGACAAACTTTAACCGTAGATTTTACGGCTGGTACAGCATATTTAGACAACGCCTTAGTTAGCCGGTTAGTCTCCGGGATAGTTTCGTTCGAGCCGGGCGAAAATATGGCAGGTTTTAACTCTGACGGCGGAGCAACGGATAGTTGTACGATTAGCTGGAATAACATTATAAGTTAGGAGGTAAAGTGAATAGACTTTTACTATATCTAGGAGATACGCTCTTAGGCGATATTAATAAATTCTCGAAGAACCGTCATCTTGCCGAAACGCTGAAAAGCGAAGCGGAAAACCCCAATGCAGACACTTTTACCTTTGACATTAATTGGAAATTGTATCAAGATTTTGTCCAAAAATACTTTGATGATGACCCGGCAAGTTTACTTAAGGTCGGAAAGACTAGAGTAGTCTTTGAAACAGACGGGTATGTAAGATTCGCAGGATATTTATCGGCTAGACCGGCTAGAAGCGGTTTAGGCGCCGACCAGACGCTCTCTCTAACGTTTTATGAGTATTTTGCGAGGCTTAGCGGGGATTTAGTGTGCGACCCAAGCGACACTACTTCGCCCATGCGAACTTTTACAAACGTCCGGGCGGATTTATACGCAAAAGCGTTAATAGACGAGTTTTTAGCAAGGGCAAGCAACGCCGGCGAGACTATTAATTGGAATTACGGAACAGTAAATACACTTGCTAACAAAACTATCACTTATAAAGATTTCCAGACCATCTCTAAAGCGCTATGCGATGCGATGAATAACGTAGAGGGCGCCGGTAAGTTCGATATCGTATTTAGGACCGACCCAGAAGATTATACGCATCAATTAATAGATATTTTAAAACCGCGCGGAACTAATAAAAACATCATTATCAAGTATCCGTCCGACGGAGTCTATAAGTTATGGGCCTCTGATTATTCCATAGAAGCTACAAACGAATATGCGAGCCATGTTCTTATAGCCGGTAACGGGCAAGTAGGAGATAGCGACAACGGCGAACAAACAGCTAAAATTGGAACCGCTCAAAATCTAGACTTCGTAGGAAATTATTGTTATTGGCGCACTTATGAAACCGCCTCAAACCTTTATAGCCAGAATGCCGTCAATAACTATGCTAATACACGATTATCGCAACTTGATTTTGGCTTAGAAACGCCTCAGATTTCCCTTGTAGGGCGTCCGATAGCATGGGGACAAGCTAGTAACATGGATAATGGTCTAGCCCTAGGAGATACGTTTTACTTTGATGAAAACACCGACGATGGTTCGGACCACTCAGGGTATTACCGGATTATCGGGTTAGATACTACCTGGGATGATAATGGCGTAGCTACGGTTACTCCAACATTAAAGGCGGATGAATGACTAATGATGCGCAACAGAGGCTAGTAAGGGTGAGAAACGAGCTTAAAGCACAGAAAGTAGCGACAGAACTAGCGTATTCGTCGATATTATGGCCGGAGAACGCTCAAGAAAGAAGCTGGAGTGGCTCAATCGCCTTACAACTTAGCGGAGATGTTGTTGCAAGATTTAGAGCAAGATTTCAACGATCTGATGGAAGAGAAGGAGCGCCTTTTGTTGATTTTGCGCAAGCCGTTTCCTTTTCCCCTTCATATTTAGTTTATACTGCTTCTTTAGGGTGGACAGTAACCGGAAACGATGTAGGATACGTTGACGACCAAAATTATACTGGGTATGTTGCGGGAGCTGGTAACGATTATATAGATTATTATATCGACTTTACTAGGGATTTAATGTCAAATTATTTTACACTTAGTAGTATAAACGTTAATATACAAGTCCAAGCGATAGCAATGGTAGAAGGAACCCTAACTATAACGAGGTTGATATGATTGAGAATGAGCTAACAAAGCTAGAAAATGAAATTATCGCCCAAAAAGCGACTTATGAAAAGATGGCTACGCAGATGCCAGTATTCACCAAAAGCGTTGATTTTACCACTTTGGGTAATAGTATTACTATGGATCAAGGGGGCGGAAGTACCTTTACTTTTGACGGGAATGAACGCGTAGAAGTTACTTTTAACACTAGTAGAGGCTCAAACACTCTAGCAGTATTAGAAATGACCTCTGATGCAATAAAAGCCGATTTAAAAGTAAAGAGAGTCCCTTATAATGGTGGGGCGAAGTGGATAGTTTACGACATACCGAACTATAATAATGGGAATAGGGTAGACACTCATTATACTTTTACGGTTCAGTCCGCAGTTGATGGTTTATTAGGAGCAAAAATGATATGGCAATAAAGACAGAACAGCGTATTAGCCACTTAGAAAACGAAATAAAAGCGATGAAGGCTTGTTATAATACTGCCGGCTCACTAGTTAAAATGTATGTAACCGAAATGGCTGAAATTACGGTCGGCGGAAGCGGATTTACTGATATGACAATACGTTTTATGCCTACCTACGGACAAGGCCAGAGAAATTTAATTAATTTAGTACCAATTGTAGATTCTAATACCTATTATATCGCGCCTTATACGGTTAATCCGCAAGACGGATCCGGGGCGGTCGATATAACGATTTATAGTTTATCACCTTCGCAAAAAGTTAAAGTTATTGCTTCGGGGTCCTCACCAGGAACTTTCTCGCGGATATCATAATCTCGTAAGACCCTAGGAAAATATGATATAATAAAGTTAACAATTACGCCACGCTTGCGGGATAATGCGGTGATATTAAAGCATTAACAAGCGAGGCCTTATGCGTAGAGCATCTACACCAACACATATATTCACCTTCCCTGGCGATGTTCTTGTTTCTAGTGTAAGTGACTTAATAATCACTTATAGCCAATGTGGGAATAAAATCTTAGAGAAAAAGCTTGGAGATGTTGTCACTAATACAGAAGACAACTCTTTTTCTTTGCTATTAACGCAAACAGAAGTAAATAAATTCGCCCCAGGGAAAGCTCTAATACAAGTAAAAGCAAAAGTAAATGAGGGGGTTCTTGTTAGTCAAATGATCTGGTTAATGGTAAAGCCAGCGCTTAATTCGGAGGAAATATAACAATGGAGAGTGAGAATTTCAATGTTGAATTTGAGGAAGTTGTTAATATCGGAGGTGGAACCTCTGACTTTAATGAATTATCTAACCGACCAAAGTACAATAATGAGACTATGACCGGGGACACAAATATTCCCGAAGTTCCAACCAAGACCTCGGACTTAACGAATGACGGGGCTGATGGAACATCTACTTATGTAGAGGCAGATAATTTAGCGACTGTAGCGACTAGCGGAGATTATGATGATCTATCTAATAAACCGACTATTCCAACGGTGAATAATGCCACACTAACAATCACTCAAAATGGAGTAAGCAAAGGCACTTTTACGGCTAATGCTTCAGATGATACAACTATTGAAGTGCCGGATACAATTTACTCCGACTTTACCGGGACCGACGGCACAACCGCCGGAACACACGGCTTAGTCCCAGCTCCAGCCACCACAGATGCAGGGAAATTCTTAAAAGCTGATGGAACTTGGGATACGGCTGGAGGAGATGGCGTAATTGAACTTACTACGGCTGACTATAACTGGCCAACAAATAACCCAACTTCAGTAGCATTATGGCTTTTAGAACCGGCTCTATATTCTTGGGGTGTAGACACACGCATATATTGGCAATCTGATAGAACATTAATGACTCCCGGTGTTGCACAGGTGTGGGATAGTAACAGTGGGTATAAACAAATCGAGATACTCAGCAATAACGACGTGCTTTATGTTACCAAAGTTAATAGCACTAGCGGTCTTGTTGGGTCTAGTGCATATCCTGTAAAATTGGGCGGCTCGAGTACGAACGTAGTGCAAACCACAGGCACTTCTACAACTGATGTAATGTCGCAAGACGCTATTACAAAGATGGTATATCCTATGATAGCTACTTTGCCCAACGCAATAAATATTAGAGGTGCATCGGGCATAGATACTGCTACAGCGGATTATGCTATAGCTGTAGGAACAAATGCAACAGCAAGAGGCGAGAGAACTGTTTCAATAGGATATGGGACATCTGACTATGCTAACGGCGATAGGTCTGTTGTAATAGGAAATTTTGCGAAGGTAAACAACAACTCTAAAGGAATTGCCATTGGAAACTTAGCAACCTGTTCTAATCCATCTAGTATTGCTTTGGGCTCAAGTGCAACAACTTCAAGAGTTGGTGAAGTAAATATTGGAGCAGGTACTTCAGGTGAGGGCTACAACTCTACAAATTATCGTGTCATTGGAGGAGTCCATGATGGTCAGTTAGATAATGATGCCGTAACGGTAGAGCAAGTAAATGCAGTAATTGACGCAATTAACACCGCCTTAAGTACTAATATTTCACACATCGGGAGTGGGAACTAAAAATGGACCCTACGTTCTCTCAAATCATCACCACAGCAATCACGGTATGCGTACCGGCGGCAGTAACACTTATCACTACTAAATCAGTTAAGAAACAAGCTAACAAACATTCTACCCGTTCAGATATTATGCAACTCATAATTGAAGATCATGTCAGAGTAATGGAAGGAAAGTTACCGGAGAATTATCAGTCAATTATGGATGAATTTACCGAATATACTAGTTGTGGTGGAAATAAATATATCGACGAAAAAATCGAAGATTATAAAATCTGGTATAAGTCTTTAATACCAAATGAAGGAAGGAGGCAATACACAGTTAAAGTATCTAACGTAAATGTAAAGTAAAGCTTTTATCAAGGAAAGGAATAATATGACGAAGAGAAAAGCTACTAAAAATATATTCGAGGTATTACTAATATTAATAATTTCGGTAGTGACAGTTGCGCTTATTGGCTTAGGTATAAATATCAACCTAAAGTCAACAGAAGAGGGTTATATTGTAGAGTTAGAATTATCTGAGGAACAGTTACCAGCAGTTGTCGAGGACGATATGGGGGAGATAATCGAGATAGAAGAAGTAGACGGGCAATTAATCCCAACCGTAGAAGAAGTAGACGGCGGACGGTTCGAAGATGAAGAAACTGGAGTCTCCATATTTGAGGGAGATTATGAGGACTTAGGTTGGGCTGAATGGTATCCAACAGATACCCCAGAAGCTTTTAAAAACGCTACCTTAGGGCATTGCGTACGAGCGGGAAATAGATTTGGGAGCCAATGTGTTAGTCTCTTTCGAGCGTTTACTTGGAGCTACGCCGACAGGGATATTTCGACCTGTGGCACCGGTATGGCTAAGGGTATGATGAATTGTGCAGAAGAGAATGCTGGCGATGAGTATCTCATTTATTGGGCTGAGAGTAAAGATATTATTCAGGCTGGTGACTGGCTAATCTTTGACGGCGGACAATATGGGCACGTTGGAATGGCGCTCGGTCCGGTAGTCAACGGCTATGTAGCCTTACTTGGTGAAAACCAAGGCGGGCAAGCTTGCGAAGGCGGAGGAGCGGCTACTAATATCATTAATATCAGTATTAAGAATTTAATCGGGTTTTACCGTCCGAAAGCCTATGTTAAGCCAGAGCCGGCACCGGAGCCAGAGCCAGAAGCCGAATCTTACACAGTAGTAAAAGGTGACACTCTCGGCGCTATTATTCGGAAACTTGGATGGTACACTGGAACAAAACTATTTGGAGACGATGGTTACGCTCAAGAAATAGCTGAGTTTAATGGAATCGCTAACCGAGGTTTAATTTATCCAGGGCAAGTCATCTTAAGAAAATAACCGCAAGGCGGGACGCGCCGTTAATTTTAATTAGCTCTTTTCGCACCTTACTAACTCTCTAAATAACACACTAATTCTAATAATCTTAAATAAAAATCTCTCAAGATATGACCTTCTTATGGCCCCAAGAAAGAGTTGGGGCCATATTCTAAAGGCGTGATTGTTGGGTCGTATAAAGTCGCCATTACCTATCCGGCCCAGCAACCACGGCTTTAGACCGTGCGAGCACATTAATAGTTGCGTATAATATGCCATAATTCGTAAAATAAAGCACTTTGGAGCGGGCTTAGACTTAGAAGGGGGTGTTCTTATGTCTAAAAGAAGAAAGCGCCGTTCAAACTGCAAAAAACGTAGTAAACTGACTTGCACGGATAGACATCATCTCTTATATCAAAGAAGACATTGGCAAAAAGGATATTTATCCGAACTCCGGCTTTTCTGGTATTGTATAATCTTAATCCAGAAAGACCCTTTACACCGGCTTATTCACGAGTATGTCGGCGACGTTCCGACACCTAGAGAAGTTTCAGCAAAAGAAGCGCTAAAACAATTAAGACTACTAGAAAAATATGGCGCCATTAGCGAAAATGATTCTATCGAGAAGAGGTTAATAGTATTAATTGCGCTTTTTGAAAGCTCAGACCAGCCTACGGCAGAAGCACTAAAAAGGCAGCTCAATATTGTACGCAAATATACAGCGTAAAAGTACGCTCTAGCCCCCTCGTAATCGTGGGGGCTTTTTATGATATAATATATTTAACGATACGGCACACTTCCGGCTTAAATGTGGAAATAAACTTTAAGCAGGAAATCTTATATGACAAATCCAGACAACATTGTAAGAGTACGCGCCAGGAACGGCGGACGGGCTAGCGTTTATGAAGCTAATGGATGGGCGCAAGCTTATTCCGGAGGTCTTTTAGAAGGAAATGGTGTAATTCAAAACACTTCTGCCGATATGAACGTATTAGTTGGAGGTTCTTCCTCTAAACCAGATGTAGTATTAGCAGAAAATCCGGCAGGATATAAAATTGCGCTCGATTTAGTCGGGCAACAAGCCGTTGCTATTACTGCACCAGCTTCAAATAGCCGGATAAGCGCCATTGTAGCTTATACAGACGATTTATCACTCGCAAGTACGGAAGATACCGTTACTGGTTCCCCGGCGTCTTGTGGGCTTATTGTAGTAAACGGTACGGCTTCAGCTTCGCCGTCTGAGCCGACGGACGCCCAAATTAGAACCGCTATTACCTCCGATGGGGCAACGGGCTCTCAGGCTGCTTACTGTGTAATTGCAACTATTGAAGTCGCAAGTAGCACTACAGTTATTACTAATAGCCTTATAACGATAAAACAGGCGGCTATAGGGTCGAACAAGATTGATTTTACGACTTTGAATGGTAAAAGGGTAACAGTAGAAACTTTATGGGCTGGAACTCCAATTAAAACAGGTAGTATTAGTTTAAGCGCTAGTGCTGCTAATTATAAGTTTATTATTATACAATTCCGCCACGAAGATCAGGAAGAAACAACCTGCACTGTTACGCTTGAATCACCAAATAATAAAAATTTAATATTACATACCGATTATCCAGTTAATACTACATTCACTCTCTATGGGTGCCGAATATATATAACTGGTACGACAATATCATACATCTCTGGTAGTGCTGTGGCATTTTCATCGGGAGGCCAACAAGGATATGGTAGTAGCAACGAGATAAAGATAACGAAAGTAGTTGGGGTAAAACTTGTTGATGGCAATTAAGCTATCCTATGCCACCTAACAACTACCACATACTGCGGAAGTGTAGAAGCATCAGCGGTTGTATTTTCTCTACCAATCACACCTGCTCCAGAAACAGTATCTGTAGTGGTTATCTGTAAGAAAGAGTGATTATGCGTTAGGGAACCACCGGTTTTACCTACGGTATCAAATTGTGTTACTGAGCTATCATAACCAAAAGTAGTTCTACCTTTACTGTCTTGCACCCAAGTCCCACCCCAAGATATATTGGGGTCAAAAGATATATCTGACGTTTCATAATAACTCCCTACCGGCCATAAAGTCGTAAAATCAATCTTAACCGAACCGTATTGACAAAAACAACTATCTGTGCTAACATAAAAGCATATCGACAAAAACAGACCCGACCAACGTACACTGTACGGTCGGGTTTTATGCTCTATCATACAGGCAAAACATTTACGACAATAGCCGCCGGAATTGCCGTGAATGACGATATAAAATTAACGCGCACTCGTGTAAGACCGAGCGGCTTACTTGAGCACGCCATAAGGAGGTAAACTATGAAGGGTATTAGGGCAGCAAGAGAAATCGTCAAAGACTATAGATCTATAGATTCTATAGACCATAGAAAGATCTATAAAAATAGATCTATGGACTATAGATCTATAGATTCTATAGATGGAGAAATTGTAAAAAACGACGATAGCGCGCCTTCACAATATCGCCAGCGAGCAATTGCAGAGAGGTTACTAAAAAAGCTGGGGGAGCCTAAAAGTTGGAAATTCTATCTTAAATGTGCATACCATTTAAGCGAAGATAGGATTTGGACTCTTGTCGAACTTGCAACGCGTCCAGGTATAATAGAACATAATCGATATTTTGTCTGTTTAGCAAATAAGGAAATGGGCAAGTAATTCAACAGCTCCCCCACACTAATATCATTTAAAGGGTGGAGGGAGTAAGAATGAAAATTTCTGAAGCGTTTGACCTCTATAAAAATAACTATATGTTTATTAAAGGTCAATCAAAAAGAATCCTACAAAATCAGGATTATGTAAAACAGAGGTTGCTAAAAGTTCTTGGCGATAAACAAATTGAGAGACTGACTATGGATGACATTCACAAATGGGCTGAAGCTATATCTAAAATGAGGATGCCGGATGGGTCATATCAAACAAGGGCGGTTAACACTATGAGAAATGATTTAATCCGGCTAAAAATGGTATTAAAATATATGAAATTATTGGGGTATAAATGTTTAGAACCGGAATTAATCCCAATCCCAAAACGTGAAGACGTTACCAGACCATTTTTAAGTGAATATGAGGTATCTAAAATGATAGATAACTCTTATAGTTTGAGAAATAAATTTATCGTTTCCCTGCTCTATTCGTCAGGGATTCGTTTATCTGAAATGATTTCGCTTAATCGGGAATCTATTAAGAATAGATCATTCACGGTAGTAGGAAAAGGTAGGAAAGCTAGACTATGCTTTATCGATGAGCGTACCGAAAAGATCATGGAAGAGTATCTAGCAAGTCGTAACGATAATTGTGAAGCGCTAATCATATCATATAAGAATAAAGCAAGAATGACCCCTACGAATGTGCAATTATTAATTAAAAATACGGCAATTAGGGCCGGTATTACAAAAAAAGTAACGCCCCATATACTTAGACATTCATTCGCCACTAATTTCATACGGAATAATGGGAATATTAAGTATTTAAGCGTTTTATTAGGCCATGTATCTATTAATACTACCGCAATTTATACCCATGTAGTAGATAATGACCTTGCTAGCCAATACACACTCTATCATACTATTTAATTGTGGAAAACTTTTCCACAATAAAGCATTGACTTTTTAAACATAAAGGGTTATAATAAGGACATCAAAAAGCAACTTAAAAAGATGATCTCGAAGCTAAAACAGAACATGGTGGAGTGTAGGGGATTCGAACCCCTGACCTACTGATTGCGAACCAGTCGCTCTACCAACTGAGCTAACACCCCGTCTTTATTATCTAATGTACTTAAAGTTGATAATAGAGCAATGCGAATGTTTCACTCTAGTAGAATATAGGACTTACGGAGGCACAAACGCTTGAAGGGTAAAAGCTTAATTCTGCTTCAGCTCAAATTGAGCTGTTTTTTGATAATAGGTCGGATCTGTTTTTGTCGATATAAAACAAATTCGACAGGCCCTTAACAATTTGTCACCATCGCTGCTAAACTCACCGATTGACCGCTTACAACTGCGGGGGCGGTCAATCACAATATTAATCGAGTTATCGGTCCAACGCTGGGGTTCCATTTCTATATAGTCTTTTTAAGTTGCATTTTATGACTCTATAAAGAACCCTAGCGTCGGGCTGATAACTACTAAAACAAAAAGGAGAAAAATATGGAGTTAATAAAAATAATCGGCAAAAGGGTTCTAATAATACTCTCAATTTGCGTCGCCATCCTTTTAGTAGGATTAGTCGGACAATTAGATCATGATGAGTATATCGAAGTTAATTCGACAAAACAAACTAGGATGCCGTTTTATTACGAAAAATAATAAATTTAGGTGCGAGGTAGAAGACTGTACGGTACGGGATACTCGTGTTTTTTAAGTTTTACCCCTTATTATATTTTGGCGAGTGTCTCGTATTGTGCAGTCTGTCTGCACAAGCACATTCGGGCGATCAATATGATCTCTGACATATGATCTTCGCTTATAAATTGGTCGCCCCTTAAGGAGGAATATGAAGATTAAAATTAAATACAATAAGTTTGAGCAGACAGAAAGTATATGGGGGCCGTTTGTGTTTATTAGAGATGGTAATAGAATTAGGAATTTCGAGGCTAAAGACGTATGAAAACAGTAAATATTAAAGGCACCGAATACGTTGAAGTTAATGAGAGAGTAAAATATTTTGTTAAAAATTATGCAGGTTATAGTATCGAGACGGAAATGTTATCGAATCAAGACGGGATGTGCGTATTTAGAGCAACAGTTAGGAATGAAGACGGGCGGATAATGGCTACCGGGCATGCATACGAGAAAGAATCGAGTAGCTTTATTAATAAGACTTCATATATTGAGAATTGTGAGACATCGGCAGTCGGCAGAGCTTTAGGGTTTCTCGGCATCGGGATTGACGCTTCTATTGCCAGTAGCGATGAAGTAGCTAACGCCATAAATAATCAAAAAAGCAGCAATAACGCCGGGAAGATAGATTTTGATAAAGTAAGAAAAGAAATAAAGGCAATAGAGAGCGTTGAAGAATTAGTAAAGTATTGGATGGGGCTTAGCTTATCTAAAGCGCAGGCTGAAGTGCTTAAATCAGCGTTTACCGACAAGAAGAAAGAATTGGAGGCGAAAAATGGCGTGGAGTGATGAACCAACTGATGCGCAGATTAATGCTATTTTCATGCTAATCCGCTGGGCAGTTCCCACGCCAACGGCTCAAAGAGCTACTACCTGGCTACGGTATCATGGCACTAGGCGCGAAGTTAGTAATGAGCTAAAGAGACTTAGGGGCTTATATATAGAACACGGTTTAAGCGCATCGGACTGTTTTAATAGTGAAATATGGGAGGGGTTTGAGTATGAGTGAAGCTGAATTACAAAAACAAGTGGCAATTTACTTACGAATGCAATATCCGGATGCGATGTTTCGCAGTGATTTTGGGGCGGGGGTTAAATTAACTCCTAGACAAGCTATAACTCAGAAGATTCAAAATGGGGGACGGAGAGCATGGCCAGACCTTTTCATAGCAGAACCTACCCCTAGGTGTATAGAGGGTAGTTGGAAATATGAGTGGCATGGGCTATTTGTTGAGCTTAAGAAGGAAGGGACAAGGCTTAAGAAGAAAAATGACGAATGGGCTAGCGACCATATTAGAGAACAGGCGGAAGTATTAGAGGCGCTCCGAGTTAGAGGATACCGCGCCGAGTTCGCCGTAGGGTTCGAAGAAGCAATAAACTTAATAGACGAATATTTAGGAGGAAAAATAATATGACAGGCACTAAAGCAGGGGGATTAAAAGCAGCAGCAACGGCTAAAGCAAGGCATGGAGAGGATTTTTATCAAAGAATTGGTAAAATTGGAGGGCATAACAGCACTAGAGGCGGATTTGCATCTTATAAGGTAGGTAAAGACGGTTTAACCGGACGAGAGAGGGCGAGGCTAGCCGGAGCAGTTGGCGGTTTAATAAGCCGTAGAAGACCCGCACAGAAAAATCTTGAAGAAGAAATAGAAAAAGTAGCGAGCGAGAGCGTATGAGTGACGGAGTAATAATTACAATGGTAATCTGCTTCACTATTCTGATGGTGGCATGGATAGGGAGTAAAAAATGAGAGAGCGAGTGGTCTTAGAGTGTATCCAAGATATGTCAGATATGATGTATCACCGGACGGGTGATAAGTGGTATCTTGCATTAGGGTTTGAAACAACCAAAAAATTAAGGAGTAAAAGCTATGAAACTAAGGATATTCTGCAATAAATTACTAGTAAGACAGATTTTCGGAGGTGGAGAATGAGTAAAATAAGATTTGAAAAACAATGGTCAGATGAGTTTCAGGAAGAAGTTATAGTACCAATAGAAATAAACGAATTTGACGATGGAGGTGAAGAGTGGAAATCAGTTTGATTATATCGGTATATAATAAAGCTCCATTTTTAAGGCGTTGTTTAAATAGCATTGCTAACCAGATTAATAAATCCGTAGAAGTTATTATTGTTGATGATAATTCTACCGATGACTCGCTAAAGATTTGTAAAGAATATGAGAAAAAAGGTTTTATAGTATGGCATAACAATAAAAAAGGAGGGGTATCTAGAGTTAGAAACTTCGGTTTAAAAACAGCCCGGGGGGAGTATGTCTGGTTTGTTGACGCTGATGATTCCCTACCTAAAAATGCCATTAAAACAGCCCTAGCCTCGACGAGCTTATCTCATAATATTATCCAATTTAACCATGCAAGGTATTTATCCGGACCAGATTTTCCGCCAACAACTAGAATGACGGGGCCCGGTCATTATAACATGGCTAGAACGCAGAAATATTGGCAGCTAATCTGGAATAAACTATTTAAGAAGTCGTTTTTAGATGATAATAATATCAGATTTATTGAAGATATGCAGTTCGGGGAGGATGAGTTATTTAATGTTGAATGTATGATTTTAAATAATGATGTCTACCATATTCCAGATGTACTTTATAATCACTATTTTGATGATACAAAATCGTTATGTAGGGGAGAGCTTAGTTTAGAGCGAATTAAAGGGCTAGACCTAGCATTAAAAAATAAACTTTTAGAAGCTAAATCAGTCAATAACCAAACAGCCATGGATTGGCTTACTAGGGTTATAAAACGGCATCATAACTCGCCCACATTTAATAAGTTTGGTTTTAATAGGAGTGAAAAAGGCAAGTACGACATAGTTTATTTTGTAAAAGATTGCACGATAAATGAGGAGCTCCGATATTCTTTAAGGTCGATTGAAAAAAACTTTAAATATCGGGATGTATGGTTTTACGGGGGATGCCCAGTCAATTTGAAACCAGATCATCATGTAGCGGTAGCACAAAATGAGCCGAGCAAATGGGAGCGGGTGCGAGCTATGATGATGAAAGCTTGCGAGAATGACAAGATTACAGAAGATTTTTGGCTATTCAATGATGATTTCTTTGTTTTGCGTCCGGTTCCGGAAGATATACCTCCATATTACAATGGCTCAGTCTATAAACAGATTGTAAAAGTAGAAAATCGGCACGGGATGGTTATAAACGACTATACTAAGCGATTGCGTCACTTATGCCAAACCTTAGAGCGCGCCGGGAAAGATTGCAAAAATTATGGAGTTCATAAACCAATGTTAATTAATCGGAAGAAGATGTTAGAGGTGCTTAAAATGTTCCCAGACGAGCCAATGAACCGAGCTTTATACGGGAATTATTGGGATATTGGTGGAGTAAGACGTAAAGATATGAAAATCAGGGTTAATTCTTATCCCAAAATGGATGAGGTGAAAACAAAATGGGAGTTTGTATCTACATCTGATGATAGTTTTAGGGAGGGGGAGGTTGGTAAGTATATTAGGGGGAAGTTTAACAAAATAAGTAGGTTTGAAAAGGAGGCAAAATGAAGCTACGAAATAAAAAGACGGGGGAGATAGGCGAATTGCCAGATGGATTCTTTTGTGGTGATAATCTGAAAAAGATTTGTGAGGAGTGGGAGGATGCTCCAGAAGAACCGAAAGAATATTGGTATGTGAGTTGTGATGGTAGGGCATTGAAGGCAACAACGGATGAAGATGACTACAATGAAAAGCATAATACGGGGCATAAACAAATCGGTAATTACTTTGAAACTGAACAAGAAGCCGAGAAGGCCGTGGAAAAGCTCAAGGCTTGGAAACGGCTGAAAGATAAAGGTATATCTTTTGAAGTCAAAGTTCTAGACAGGAAGTGGTATCTTGAACCTAAAGCTGAACCACAGCAGAGAACTTTTGATGAGGCACACGATTTGTATAAAGATATAATATTTATTTTCGGAGGTGAAGAATGATTTTGTATAACCCCTCTCACTTTCACTTCTCATACAGTTCTCCTATTATGGGGAAGTTCTTAAAGCGCAAGTGTCATTTCTGCAAGCAGGACTTGAGGAAAGTCCCCGAAGATACTATCGTCATGGGCGAAATTGAGTTAGGTTTTGACGAGCCTCCCCAGATACTACGTTATTGCTGGTGTAACAAAGAATGTGCTTTGGAATGGTACAACCAGAAAAAAGCATTGGCTAAATCTTATGAAGACAACGAGCTTGAGCTCAATAAAATCATTAAAGGAGGTAAAGGATGACAAAGGGTGTAGAGCTCCCGAAAAAAGAGTTAGATTACGACGAATGGCTTGAGTTTTTCAGGAAACAACCTGCCGGTAAACTAGATGAGTTTGAGCGCCTTAAAAATGAAATGCCGACTGAAGGATATGCAGCCCTGAAACGCTGGCAAGAGATTATTGAAAATCCCTCGAAGATGGATAAACTTTATCAAGGCCGTCTGAAGGCCGAAAATGACAAAAATATCATGGAGGTAGCAGTTGGCGATGATGACGAGGTATTTTACGAGGCTTTGATTCGTGAAAACGTCACCCAGCTTAACACTTCAAACATCAGCCAACAAGAAGTGGCTCGCCTAACGCAGAATATCAACATTTTTAGAAAAGAACTACGCGAAATTCGGAGCCGGAAGCCGAAAAAAGGCACAGTTTTGGAAAAAGTGCTTGAAAAGGCCGCAATTCCGGCAAAATCTAAAACAACAGAGAAAAAACAAGGCTCTAAAACGGCCTCTAAGGGCAGTGTAAAGAAAAAGACGAGTAAAGTATCGTCTGGAAAGGAAAAGGCTAAGAATGTCGAGTAAAGAGTATTGGAAACCAATAGATGGGTATTTTGGCATTTATGAAGTAAGTAATTTTGGCCGAGTGAGGCGAATAAAAGACGGCTCGTGTACAAATGTCGGAAAAATACTAAAACCACAGAAACGATGTGCATATTTGAGTGTTACATTATATGATCGAAATCATAATCCAAAAACAATAAGCTTGCATAGGTTAGTTGCATTATCTTTTTGTGACAATCCAGAGGGAAAGCCACAAGTCAATCATATTGACGGCAACAAATACAATAATTATGCTACCAATCTTGAATGGGTAACTTCGCAGGAGAACAATAAACACGCTAGCGACACTGGTCTAGCAAAATGGTGGATAGGTTTGAATAAAGCTAATTTGAAAAATGGCCGGAAAGTTAGATGTAAAGAAACTGGTATTGTTTATGATAATCAGAGGGAAGCTGGGAAAAAACTTGGAATTGACGAATCGGGAATTTGTAAAGCGTGTCGTGGAAAATATGAAACAGCCGGCTCTTATCATTGGGAATATGTGTAATGGCAGAAAAAAAATTTACACCAAATATGACTCCGCGTATTGACATCTACGAGCCAGGCGATACAACAAAGGCCGAGCTTCTCTTCGAACTTCTGGAAGAATATGGTATGACATTCTTGCCTTGGCAACAGTTGGTGCTTAGGCGCTGGTTGGCTGAAGATGAGAATGGAAACTTTACTAATCTGGACTGTGGCCTATCAGTGCCTAGACAGAATGGTAAAACTGAACTAATTTTAGCTCGGATTATCTATGGGATTATATTTAGGAAGGCAACTGGCCTATTTACGGCTCAGAAGCAGGATACGGCAGATGTAGTGAAGCGTAGAGTGCAGGATTTCTTCTATGAGAATGATTATGAGGAGATATTCAACCTACTTACTCCACGTTTTAGGGAAAAGCCTAGAAACTATGACTTCATGGAGTTTATGAATGGTGCTAGGTACTCATTCAAGACTAGAACTAGGCTTGGTGGTCTTGGTACTACTAATGACGAACTAATCAACGATGAGGCCGCCGATATGACGGACGACCACCAAGCAACGCTCATCCCTACCGTTTCAGCAGCTAAATCAAAGAACCCTCAGGTGATCTATTGTGGTACACCACCAATGGCTACAACTGTTGGTGAGGTTTTCAGTAGAACACGAAAGAATATCATGACTGGCAAGGCTGGCTGTTGGACAGAATGGAGTGTGGACCATCTGACTGACAAGAACGATGTTAAGGCTTGGTATGAAACTAATCCTAGTCTTGATACATTCTTAATCCGTAAGGCTATTGAGTCGGAGGCTAGGGCTTTGGCTCAAGATGATTTCAACCGTATGAGGCTTGGTTGGTGGAGCGGTGTAGAAGATAAGCGAGCTATTCAACAAAAGGATTGGGATGCGCTATTTACCGAGAAGCCAGACTTCGATGATGAGTATAAGCCGGTCTATGCTGTAAAGTTTAGTCCGGACCGTAGTGACTATTCGTTAGTAGTAGCCCAACCATTAAAGGGAGGTAAGATTCATGTTGAGATAGTAATGCAGCGCCCTATGTCGGAAGGCTGGTCGAGACTATCTAAATGGCTTATAGACCGCTGGCGTGACTGTGCAAAAATTATTATTGATGGGGCTACCGGCCAAGCGATTCTTTATGAAGAATTAACCAGGGCAGGTGTAGCGCCTAAGAAAATTATTCAACCTAATATGAAAGAAATAGTAGCGGCGCATCAATTTATCTATGATGCTATTCAGAAGGGCGAACTTAGTCATTATAACCAGCCATTACTTAATCAGACCGTACGAGTTACTAAGATGAGGCAGATGGGGAGATATGGTGGCTTTGGTTGGGAGTCTATGAGTAAGAATATGAACACTAGCGCACTAGACGCTGCTACGTTCGCGTTCTGGGGACAAAAGGTATTCCCGAAGAGAGTAGCTAGTGGTGGTAGCATTGAGGCTAATAATCAGAAGTGGCATGACATATTGTCTAATCTGTGATAGAATAAAATCACAGCTGAGAGGCTAGACCTGCCGATGAAGGCTGGGAGACAATACTGAGCTCCCATTGAATACCACAGGTCGCTTTAAGCCTCGGCCACCACCGAACTCAAGATAACGTGGAGCTAGGTAGGTGGTTTTTTGTTACCAAGCTCGTGATAGGGGGGTAGGGTTCTCGATCTTCTTTATATCAATGTCCCCCACCATTCTATTTCCCTTTCGTTGATTACATACCCGGTGTACTAGCTGAAGGTTATCCCAATCATAAGGACTACCCCCACGAGAAACCGGGATTATTTCATCTACCTCTGGTGCAAGTGGGTCAAGATATGGGAGCGTTTTATCTACTTCACGACCACAAATAGCGCAGGTATCGTAGGTTGCGATTACCCGCTTACGAAGCGTCGCCCGCAACGCTGAATTTACCTTCCGTGGATCAACTCTAACTCCCTTGGTGCGTGGTTTTGACATTATAAAAAAAGTATATCATACAACAATGGTTGTGGAAAACTTTGAGGGGGGGGTCCGGTGTATAGGGGTGACTTCCCCCGCCGAAGTCGGATCGTAGCCATGTC
>JAZQXF010000050.1:0-28574 GCA_045632725.1 Candidatus Nanosyncoccus sp. | reverse complement strand
TGATGGTATAGATCTAACTGGTAATCAGAATGTTGGTTATGCTCCTAACGCCTTTACTACCATTATGAATACTGCTCCTCTTTACTTTATTCGTTCGGGTAACCTGGGTGGTACTACCCTGTACCATTTCGGAGGCAATGGCAGCTACTGGTCTAGTACAGTATATAGTTCCGCCGTCGCCTACAGCCTGAGCTTCTATTCCTATGAGTTGTATCCCGCGTATCGCTACGCCCGCAACCTCGGCTGGTCTCTCCGCTGTCTCTCCCGCTAGAGGCTCTGCTCTCCCTAAGAAGTCCTCAAAAACATTGACAAATTACGCCACATATGCTATAATGCCAAAGTCATGAGAGCGAGCTAGGCTCACCCTTTCATGTGAACTTTTAAAGAAAGGGCAAATTTTTATCAGTTCCCAAAGCGATTTGGGGTTTATATATATTTCGCATTCAAAATTTATTTTAGGGGGAAGAAGAAATGAACGAAAATGAAAAGAATGGTATTGGTGTTATCGATATAATGATCCTCATCATTATTGTTGCGATACCAATAGCCGTGAATATCCTCGTTGGTTACATAGCCTACAGTGTAGGTTATACCGATGGTCAGCGCGAAAGCGAGGGAAGTAAGTACGGAATGATCGACTCGCCTGAGTCGGATACAGAAGCTTGGATGTGGGGCATCGATATAAGTTCTTACCAAAAAAAGAACTACAAAAAGCTCATCGATGATTACGCTGATGACTTTGTCATCTGTAAGGCTACCGATGGCACGGATGTCGACCAAACTTGTGACAAAGCGTACCAATACGCCAAGTCCAAGGGTAAGCTCCTTGGCATCTACTTCTTCGGCTACCCGAAGTTGCACGATGCCAAAAAATATGCGCAATTTTGCGCTAGTACGGTTGAAGGTTACATTGGGGAAGCCATTTTCATCTTGGATTGTGAAAGACATCCAACGATTAAGTGGATTTTGGCATGGGTCAAGGAATTTGAACGCCTTACCGGTGTCAAACCGTTAGTCTACGCTAACCTCAATGGCGCGGAGACCTTGGACTGGACTCCAGTCATCGAAAACGGTAACCCCCTTTGGCTGGCATATTACTATGCCGATGATGGGGAGTACTACAATATTCCTCATGAGGTGGGGAAATGGCCAACAGACCAAATACTCCTTCACCAGTACACCACAGCTGGACTTGGCGAGTCCGAGTCTTTAGATCTTGATGTCTTCTTCGGAGACAAAAACGATTGGCGAGAACTCGCCAAAGTAAACAAATAACCCTTTGTCCCAACACCCTGGCAGCCAGCTAGGGTGTTTTTTATTCTATTGCGATTCTTGGATAAATATTCAAGCTATACGGATCGGTAGGCTTCACCCCAGAAACAATTTCATAATATGCCGCTGCTGCCACCATTGCTCCATTATCCCCAGAGAGGGCCGGAACAGGGAAAAACGCCTCCGGCAAAGCTTCACGCAATGCCTCATTGGCACTCACTCCGCCCGCCACTACTATCGATTGTACATCTGGATGCTCCTCTAGCGCTAGATGTATCTTTTCCACCAAAATATCCACTGCAGTCTTTTGAAACGAAGCTGCAAAGTCCGCTACCTGCTTCTCCGATAGGTGATTTTTTAAATCATAGCTAGGATGCGAAATCGGTAAACCCAATTCCTTCTGTACATCTCTCAGTACAGCAGTCTTTAGTCCAGAGAATGAAAAGTCTAATCCTTCTATTTTTGGATGTGGCAGTTTATATTTAAGCGCATCTCCATTCTCAGATGCTTTTGCAATCGCCGGCCCGCCCGGATAGGGAAGCCCCAGTATCTTTGCTACCTTATCAAAACATTCCCCCACCGCATCATCTCTAGTGGTGCCGATAATTTCAAATTTATTATGCGCCGGCATATATAAAATTTGCGTATGCCCACCTGACACCACTAGCGCTAAGATGGGGAAGTCTGGAGCGAGAAGGCCTGGAAACCGCTCATCGAAGGGGGTCCGGAGGCTGGCAAGCCGAGGATTAGCGCCAGCCGCCTGTGGCGACAGGCCGGCTGGACGCGCCCCGAGAGGAGCGGTTTCGGCCTCTTGTATGAGCCAATTCGCATACACATGCGATTTCAGGTGGTGCACCGCATATAATGGCTTGTCGTGCAAAATCGCCAAGGTTCTGGCGGTCAAAGTACCTATCAACAGGGACCCTAAAAGCCCCGGCGCATGTGTCACCGCTATCGCATCAATATTATCCCACGAGCATCCAGCATCAGAAAGGGCCTTATTTACCACCGGCATCATCGCTTCCAGGTGTGAACGCGCCGCCACCTCTGGAATCACCCCACCATATTCAGCAAAAATATCTATCTGCGATACCACTACATTAGAAAGAATCTGCACACCATCTTCTACTATGGCCGCAGCTGTTTCATCGCAACTTGTCTCAATCCCAAGGATCAACATCCCTTAATTATATCACACCTAAGGATGAAGTATTACCAGGACAATTACACATAATGTCCTAGGACAAAACTAGGACATTATGTGGACATTTCCTACTTAAAGAGCTCTTTTGCTTTTTCGGTTGCGCGATAAATTACTAGCCTTCCATCTACTGAGGCACTTACTAGCCCTAGAGATTGCAGGGCTTTTAGGTCGCGGTAAGCAGTTTTTGATGTTACATTGTGCATTATACTATAAGAATTTTTACTTGAAGTGGCATCTGGGCTGCTCAGTAAATATTTTAGTGCATAAATTTGCCGCTGATTTAGCTCTGGCATTTTTTTGTGAATAGCTACCCCTAATTTTTCATTTTCCGCTATCTTTTTTTCGACATGCGCATTAAAGGAGTCAATTGCCTTTAAAATACACCGTATATTATAATCAAAGAAATAGGTAAAATCATGATCATCCTGTTCCGCGTAAATATAAGCAAAGGCATAACCTTTCTGCGACCTCTTTAGCATCATGGAAATTGGCACATAGCCTATTGCCCAGTAATTATGTCTAAAGAGGTACCAATAGAAGACTGCTCTCGCTATTCTTCCGTTTCCATCAGGGAATGGATGCAGATACCCAATCCAAAAATGCAATTGTATGGCCTTGATTACTGGATGTACAAAGTCCGAATCATCATTAGCATACTCAATTAATCTTTCAAGTTCTTTCTTAACGAAGTTTGCCTTTGGTGGCACATGAGCGATCTTTTCATCGTATACTACCACAATATTGTCGCTATCTTTCCTCAATTCCCCTGGAGCAAACTCGGTGTCCAATGTTCCATCTGTTAGCTCACTCTGTAATGTTTGCAACATATATAGCGACAATTCGCGGTCTTTATATTCCTGTTCTATCTTTTTCATTACGCGATAATTATTCATAATCATCTGTTCGCCCTTTGTCCGCGGTCTAATATTTTCTGTAATCATTTTCTTTGCATATTTGCTTGCCGTGTCTGCCCCCTCAAGCTGCGATGAGGCAATAGATTCTTCGACAATTCCACGTGTTAAGTATTTTTGTCGCTCATTTTCTTGTGCGGCGGTAGTTTTTTCGGTCAAAAATGCTCCGCCAGTGTACATATCAATCTCCCTCAAATATTTATCAGTATACAAAGGGCGATACCAGGTAAATTTTTTCCCATTTTCGGCCACTATCGGTGTTTCGACAGATGAGATTCTTCTAATCTGTCGCACAATATACCAAAGCTCATCGGGCTGCAAGCTACTATTGCTAAAATAGTATTTGGCCTTGTCCCAGTATAAATATTCATCGTTCGACACCCTATTAAACAGCTGCTCTATTTTGTCGTGATTAGTATTTGCTAGGTGACTAACAAACAGCTCTACGGCGCGCTTTTTGTCTATTTTTGATGGCTTTGCTAGATGAATTTTCTCATACATAAGCTAATCATAGCAAAAACTAGGACATTTGTCAATAATGTCCTAGGACAAAACTAGGACATTATGTGGACATTTCCTACATATCACCGTATGAATAATAATGCAACAATACCCAAACAGACCTAAGCTTCATTGGAAATAAATTATTCGTGGTGATAGGGTCTATTTTGGATAATCTGTGATGCTCTATATATCTGTTCAGTACATATTATTCGCGCTATTCCATGCGGATATACCAGCCTGGAAAAGCTCCATACGAAATCCGCCTTTTCTCGCACTTCTGGGGCGAACCCATATGCCCCACCTATCAGTATTACTATCTCGCGTGAGTTGGAAAATGCCCCATCTAGCCTCTGTGAAAATTCACCTGATGATATATTTTCGCCACGCTCATCGCAGCAAATCACAAACTCTCTTCCGCTAAAAGGCCACTCCGCCAAGTATTTATCTAGTTTTTCCTCCGGCATAAAATTCCACGTAATCTCAAATGGCTTTCGTAGCCTCTTCTCGTATTCAGCGCAGGCTTCAGCCACCCACCCCGCATTTTTCTTCCCCCCACAAATCAATCTGATCATACTCATATTATATCAAAATAAGACTCCCACGGAGTCTTCTTATTCTGGCTGGGGTAATTAACAGGCTTTAACCATCTATAAGGAAGATATTAGACAATTATTATGCAAGAAAAACCATAACACATGCTACAATTATACTAAGATGAGCACAGATGAAAAATTGGTTGAGAAAGCAATCAAGAACGGACATGCGATAGCCGATAAAATTCGTAATGCAAAGACTATTGATGAGGTAGAAAAACTATCTAGCGAAATTGAAGAATATTCTGATTTCGTAAATGAAAACTTTGGTATTCCAGATGATTTTGGCGAATATAGTGAAAAATACTGCGAACTTGATTTTTATATACACATGGCGGCTGAAACAAAAAATGATCATTTATATTATTATGCGGGCAATCCGAATATGGGGAACGAGGGTGTAGATGACTTTGAATCGTATTTAGAATCAAAAGAGTGGCTTCAAGCCGCAAAAAACGCCGAGTCTTAGGCTCGACGTTTTTTTCGAAAGGTTTTAGCGTTTTAGTGGCCGGGGCCAGTATACGCATCATCATTCTTATGAGTATCGCTATCTTCGACACGATCTGGCTGATCTGGATAACGACTTTTATCATTAGAGCCGTAATGACTATGGTGATTACGAAACTGTTTTCCTGAGACATGTCCATCGCTGATCAATGTTTGACCTTCGTTCTTACCTAAACCTTGGCGGAACGTTACATCATAATCTTTACCATCCTTGCCGATGATTGTTCCTTTTTCAATCGGAGTCCAACCGCCGTTTGAGGGCTTTGCTCCGGGATTGTTAGTTTTTCCCGAACCACCGGACAGACCAGAGCCTCTATTGTTCCTATCGGTAAAGTTCCGACTTCCATGTTCGGCAAATGCATCACGATCATAGGTTTTTTCACCAAACTGGTCAAGTGTGGTATGGCCATGGCCATAGCCATCGCCTCCACCAATTCCGCCATGGTAAACTTGAGTAGTGCCATCTGATTTTTTGACAATCTTTGCATCCTTGCGATCAGAGTAGCGCACGCCAGCCTTGTCAAGAATTCTCTCCCGCTCTTGCTTATTAGCCGATTTAACTTCTTCAAGTTTTCTCTGGAACTCTTCTTTAAGACGAACATGCTCCTCTTGGAGAGAATTAAACTCATCTTTCAAATGGTCACGCTCAGCCTTAAGGCGTTTGAATTCTGCTTGAGCATATTCATGATGAGATTTAGCGCATTCAAAAGCATCTTTTGCTCTATGAAATGCAGATGAATCGGTTTTTGGCGCACGCCATTCAGCATCTCGCCTAGCACTTTTTACTTCTTGGCAAAGTCTACTGATTTCCTCGTTGATATCATCGCGCCGATCTTTGTGTTCGTGCCCCTCTTGGGCCCAGTAAGGAGCTTCTGACCTGTCGCCATATTCATAGCAATCACTGGCCTTCTCAAAACAATCAATCATTTCCTGATGCTCGGAGTCTGCTTCGGCACGGAGGCGCTCAATTTCATAATTATTCTCATCACGAATCCGTGCATATTCATCCCACACTTCACGATAGTTTTCACTGGTTCTCCGCATCTCTTCGTATTCACGGTTCATTTCTTCTCTTGCAGAGCATCTTTCCTCCCAAGCAGTTTGCATAACATTATGAGCCTCGCTACAACGATCTCTGGCCTCTGCATAACGTTGAAATGCTGCCTGCTTGCGCTGAAAAGCACCCTGTTCTCTAGACTTCAAAGAATCCAATTCATAGTTCCTGGGCATAGCATAGCCACCAACCTTTCTAAAAGATATAAAAGTACAAGCCTCGTAACAGGCTCGCCTAAATATATTATAACAGATTCATTGCGTTTTGGCAAAAAATGCAGCGAGCAGTTGATGGGTTTAGTGATTTAGGAATTCGCGTTGGCAAGCTTTAATTTACTGTGCTCATGTCTGGCTGGACCGGCAGGATGGGGGAATCCTTCGCTTCGCTCAGGATGCGAACCTTGGGCTCGACCTCCCTCACTACGGCGTAATTTTCTTAACTAGAAGCCGCTAGATTGGACTTTTCTTCTTGTGAAGTGCATCTTATGGATGAGCGAACAAGAAAAAAGGCCGAGGTAGCGGCTTCTAGCAAGAAAATTTGGCTGGACCGGCAGGATTCGAACCTGCGAATGCTGGGACCAAAACCCAGTGCCTTACCGCTTGGCGACGGTCCAATACACGCAATTTTAACACACTATGTCAGAAATCGCAACCTATACCTCTTGTGTTTTTCTCTATAATGTGCTATATAATATGATATATGCCAGCAAAAAAGAAAAAAACTACAAGAAAACGCCCATCCGCCAGCTCCAAAAGGGAAGTCACTTCTGTCGAACACGAGCTGCCAGGCGGCTTTTGGCGCCAGACATGTGCTGTTTTAATGATCGCTTTAGCGCTTTTCTTTGTAATCACTTGGTTTGGCCACGGCGGCACTGTACTTAATGAGGTTCACAAGTTTTTCTTAAACATCATTGGCTTTGCTGCCTACTTTATTCCAGCTCTCTTAATCTACCTCGCTGTCAAAATTTTCCGTAGCGAAAATAATCGCGTGGCGATTCCGGTCTACATTGCTAGCTTTCTTATGATTTTCTGGATTTCCGGCATCGCCGCTATTTGGCAAAATGGTGGCTATGTTGGTGGCTGGCTAAATTCTTTAATGACTAATGTCCTAGACCAAGCCGTAGTTATATTTGTCTATATTGTGCTTGTTTTTATCACGACTGCATTCTTACTCCAGCTCTCACCGGTTACTTTCTTCAAAAACACCAAGAATCTTACCAAAATGAACAAAAAATCTACTCAAGAGGAAGACATTCCTAAAGCCAGAAAGCCAGGCCAGCTAGAAATTAAAGTCAATTCGGGGCTAGGCCCAGTTGAACCAGCTCAAGCTTCGGCTACTTCTAAGCTCCTGCACAAGTCTGCCATCAAAAAGCCTACTCCCGTTCCAGAGCCAGTCAAGGAGCCTACCGCCCTAGTTGCCGTGTCCGATCCAGACTGGAAGATGCCTTCTACGGACCTATTGGAAAAAAAGCAGTCTCCCGCCGATGCTGGTAACATTCAGCAGAATGCTTATATTATTAAGTCCACTCTTGCCGAGTTTGGTATCGAGGTTGAGATGGAAGGTGCCAATGTCGGTCCTCGTGTTACGCAGTATACTATGCGCCCGCCTGCCGGCGTTAACTTGAGCAAAATTTTAGCTCGTGACAAAGAGCTGGCCCTTAATCTTGCCGTTGATAAAATTCGTATCGAGGCCCCTATTCCTGGTACCAGGAGTGTAGGCGTAGAGATTCCAAATGCTCGCTCGGCTGATGTCCGCATGCGTGGCGTACTAGAGTCTAACGAATGGAAAAAATCTAGCGATCCGCTGACTTTTGCAGTAGGCAAAGACATTTCCGGTCGTGCTGTCGTAGCTAATCTCGCCAAAATGCCACATCTTCTCATCGCTGGTACTACTGGTTCGGGTAAGTCAGTCATGACCAACACTTTAATTAGCTCCCTTCTTTATCGCAATGCCCCTAGTGATATGAAGCTCATTATCGTAGATCCAAAGCAGGTGGAAATGGCTCAGTATCAGGATATTCCGCATCTTTTGACCCCTATCATTACCCAGACAGAAAAGGCCCTTAGCGCTATGAAATGGGCAGTAGGCGAGATGGAACGCCGCTATACTCTGATGGCTGAGGAAAAAGTCAAAAATATTGCTGACTATAATGCCAAGATGGCTAAGTCCACCGATCCCGAAAAGGAAGGTAAGATGCCTTATATCGTTATTATTATCGATGAGATGGCCGATCTTATGATGATGGCAGGGAAAGATCTTGAAATGCTCATTGTTCGTATCGCCCAAAAAGGTCGTGCCGCCGGTATTCATTTAGTGCTTGCCACTCAGCGTCCAGAAGTAAAGGTTATTACCGGCCTCATCAAAGCTAACATTCCGGGTCGTATCGCTTTTGCTGTGGGCTCACAAATGGATTCTCGCATCATGCTAGATCAGGGTGGCGCCGAGAAGTTACTAGGAAAAGGCGATATGTTGCTCCTTACTACCGAGATGATGGGCAAGCCACGTCGCATCCAGGGTGCCTGGGCTTCCGATGAAGATATTTCCAAGGTTACTGACTTTCTTCGCGCACAACGCCCGCCAGAATACAACGATGAAGTTGTTGCACAACAAGTTGCCATCAAGGGTATGGGCGGTAGCGCTGGTGGCATGGGTGACCTCGGTCGCCGTTTCGACCCACAGGATCCTGTCGTACGTAAAGCCGTAGAAATCTCTCTTTCAAAGGGTAAGTTCTCTACTGCCATGTTGCAGACCTATCTTGGTAAAGGTCATGGCTTCGTTTCTGGCCTTGCCATCTGGTTCGAAGAGATTGGTGTAATCGGCCCCCAAAACGGCAACAAGCCTCGCGATCTCCTTATCACTTCTATGGAAGAGTTTGACAGCCTAGCACAGTGAGAGAAGACAAAATATTTATATTTTGTTTTCCGAACGTGCGACAGATGTCTGGTTACAAAGCAACCAGACCGGCTAGCAACTTGTGATAAAAACCGTGCTTGCACGGCTTTTCTGGGTTGCGAAAATTGGACAACCCGCGGAATATGATGTAAAATCATAAGCATGAATAAGTTGGTGAGGGTCCTTTGCGCTATTCTGACAATTCTTTTATTGTTGAATTCAACTGTTCTTGTTCAAAATCAAGCAACAGCTCTATCGGAGACTCAGCTGAATAACTTTGCTCAAAACGGCATTCTGTTTTACGATCCAGATGAAACCTCTAATGGAGAAAATTGTGTTAGTAGCTCTAATGGAATCTGGAAAGGAGAACAGTATAGCCTTAGCGAAGCAGAATTGCAAAGTATTGCGCGCGCAGTCGCTAATAGTGGACCATGTAATCTTACCGCAGCAAAGAACGAAATCTCGCTTATTGCAAATGTCTACGAAGCTAATGACAAATATCCCAGCATCCTAGATTTTTTAAAAAACGGTAGTTACTTCACTGAATCGCAAAAAGCTACCTTAAATAATACAGGAGGCAATGCCCCAGAAGATTATGTTAAAGCCGCTAAAGATATATTAGTTAATGGTAATCGTACTTTACCGCAAGAAATTCAAAAGCACGACTCTATAGATAATCTCGATTGGATAGAAGTTGATGGTGTCAAACATGATGGGGCGAGTGTTAGTCTAGGCGACAAGAGCCTCTATATCTCTCAGAAGACCAAGGTCCACAACGTAAATGGTGATACTTATATCTTCTATCAATGGGCTGGCGGAGCGGAATCCGATTGCGGAGATCTACTTGGTTACCTTGAAGGTAATCCTCCATCAGAATCATACTCCAACGTAGTTGGAACCAACCAAAACTATGCTGGAGTACAAGTCTTCTCTGATGCAGATATGCAGACTATAGAAAATAATAAAGCCATATATAAAGAGGCAGCCGATAAATATAATTTCCCTTGGCAAGTACTCGCCATTCTACACAATCTAGAGACTGGCCTGAGGCGCTATAACCCTAGTAATGGCCAAGGAGTCTATCAGCTCTACTCGTATACTGGTGGTGGCAACAATGCAAATCGTTTTGAACCCGCAGACAGTATTTCTGAAGAAGAGTTCCGGCGCCAGACCATCATAGCCGCAGGCGAAGTCAGCAAAATGGTTGGTGACCTCAATAATACCGACAATATAAAAAGATTATTCTTCCAATATAACGGTGTCGCCCAAAGATATATCGACAAAGCTATAGCTTTAGGCTTCTCGGAAGAAAAGGCTCAAAATGGCGAGGGCTCCCCTTATGTCATGAACCGCTATGATGCTGCTCGTGATCCTACTAGCGCATCCATGAATCCAAGTTGGCCGGGGCGTTTTGTGGCCGATGGCGAGTATGACCCATCAGCCACTATGAGCGGTTTTGGGGCGTTTGTTCAATACGAAGCCTTGGCTGGCACTGGCACCTGTTCGGCTAAAAGTAATAACATAGCAGAGGTAGCTATAAATATCTCTTGGGAGGGCAAAAATAGTCACCCAATGGATGATCCTAAGCCGGAATATGTAGAAGCTATGAAAGCTACTGGTGTCTGGGGCTCTCTGGGCGGCTATCCTCCAGAAGGGGCCAGCTGTGACAGATTTGTCTCTACAGTCATGCGTTATTCTGGTGCAGATCCGAATTTTCCACTTGGTGCTGTTAGTACTCAGGAAGATTATATGAAGTCTCATCCAGAGATGTATCAGAAGATAGAACATCATAACGATTATAGTACATTGGAACCTGGCGATATTTTCATTAGCTACGCCGAGCATATTTATCTATACGTTGGAGAAATCAACGGTGAGCTCACTCAGGCCTCTGCCTCATATGGCGACAGAACTGGCGAACATTTTCCGAGTGTATACTTCTCCGACAATTACGGAGTTAATGGCACAAGATATTATAATGTATACAGAAGGATAAATTATTAAATGGATCAAGAGCTTATCTATAAAAATAGAAAAAAAATAATCATTATTGCGACATGCATCATCATGGCGATCTTGGCAATAAGTGCAGCATTCATCGTAGAAAATATTTTAAATTCCGCAACGCTTAATATCATGGTTGCCCCTACCAACGCTAAGGTTCTGATAAATGGTAGGGAATATAGTTCTGAAGGTGAATACAAAATAAGACCAGGCGAATATACTGCCGAAATTAGTGCAGATGGCTTCATTGCAAGGACTGAAAATTTTACAGTCGAAGATGGCGGCATGGAAAAACTTTGGCTATTTCTGGATCCAGAGGATGGTAATCCGAATTGGTTCTATGATAATCCTAGAGATGGCCTTATAGTCGGAGCAATAAGAGAAGTATATACCCTAGATGCGATTAGTCAATTACAGGAGGCTAACCCAATCCTAAACGATTTACCAGTTGATGTGGATTTTTATACTGGTGATTATAGTAAGAAAATCTCCTACACCATAAGTTACGAAATGTCTGCCGACAAGACTAGCTTTGAAATTGTTATCGAGGATAGGACTGGCGGCAACTACGAAGCCGCTCTGTCCAAAATAAGAAACTTGGGCTATGAGCCATCAGACTATAAGATTACTTATAAGGATACATCAGATCAATACAGGAATTATCGAGCAGAGTAATATTAGGTCAGGTAAACCACTTGAATCCCCAAATTGCTAGACTCATCAATATCGATCAAACCCAGGTAAAATTCGAGGAGACTAGACTTTACGCTCCTTGTATTCATCTTAAATCTATGATATAATTACTCCATAATATCAGCTCAGCAAACGAGCCAACCCTACTAGGAGAGCAGCGTTTGCTTTAACCAAAGGAGTTTTATGAAAGACTATGAACTCACGGTCTTGTTTCATCCTGATCTAGAGATGAATTTGGACCCCGCACTCGATAAAATCAAGAAAATTATCGAGCAAAATGGCGGCAAAATCACTAAAGAAGAAAACGAAGGTAAAAAACGCCTCGCTTATTCTATCAATGGTCAAAGTTTTGCCATCTATTATTACTTTGATCTCTCGCTTCCAGCAGAGGCCCCAGCTAAGCTTTCATCAGTATTCAACATTACCGATGAAATCTTGCGCTATCTCTTGGTGCGCGTAGATGAGCGCAAAGCTAAGTTTGCTGCTCGCCGCCAGGCCAAGAAATCCAGCACAGTCGAAAACGAAGAAAAGGGAGAATAAACACAATGCGCGGTTTTTCAAAAGCAATCATTACCGGTAATCTTACCAGGGATCCAGAGCTTCGCAACACACCTAACGGTGCTAGCGTTTGTTCTTTCTCGGTTGCTGTCAACCGAGTTTATCGCGATTCTAATGGCGAGCAAAAGGAAGATGTATCCTTTATCGATTGTTCTGCTTGGGGCAAGCTTGGCGAAATGATTGGTCAATACGCTAAGAAAGGCACCGGTGTACTAGTGTCTGGTCGCCTAGATCAACGTAGCTGGGAAGATAAAACCACTGGCCAAAAGCGCTCTCGTGTCGAGATTGTAGTAGAAGATTTCAACTTCACCGGCGCAGGTCGCGAAAATGGCGGCAGTTCCTACTCTGGTGGCAGTAGTCCTTCAGAAGGCTCAGCCCCTAGCGATATCCCAGATGATATCCCTGATGGTGAAATCGACCTCAGTGATGTTCCATTCTAACAAACTTAAAGCGAAGGAGAATTTATGAGAAAGATAAAAAATGACCCAAATCTATACTTCGACTATCGTGATGCCAAGACTTTGCAGCGATATGTCGATGCTTACGGTCAGATTGAGCCGATTTCCAAGACCGGTCTTTCCGTTAAACAGCAGCGCCAGCTAGCTGTAGCAATCAAGCGTGCTCGTCACTTAGCACTCTTGCCATTTGTATCAAATAATTAAGGAGTAAAAATGTACGGACCAACAGATCTAAAGAAGAACACTCTAATTACTTTAGACGGTCAGCCGTATAAAGTAGTCGAATATTCCCAAAAAGTTATGGGCCGCGGTGGTTCTATTGTCAACGTTAAAGTTAAAAACCTTATCACCGGTGCACTATTGCCTAAGACTTTTAAAGGTCAGGAAAAAATCGAGTCAGCCGAAGTTACCACCCGCAAGGTTCAGTATCTCTATCGGGATGATGAGAAATTTTACTTCATGGATCCAGAATCTTTTGAACAATACGAATTGGGCGCCGACATGGTTGGTGACATGAAAGATTTCATGAGGGATGGCGATGAAATGGAAATCCAGTTCTACAATGGCACCCCTATCAACCTAGTATTACCCAAAAATATCTGGCTAGCCGTTACCTATACTGAGAACGCTGTAAAAGGTGATACCACTAGCTCAGTTATGAAGGATGCTACTCTTGAAACTGGCGTAGTAATCAAGGTGCCAGCTTTCATTAAAGAGGGCGATATTGTCTCAGTAGATACGGATACTTATGCCTACCGCGAACGCAAAAAATAGAGGATACTACAAAATTGAAGGTGCCGTGCGCGCCTTCAATTTTGATTTCCGCGGTAAAACTGTACTAGACATCGGCTCTTCCACTGGTGGCTTCACCGAAATCGCCCTCGAGCGCGGCGCCAAAAAGGTGATCGCGGTAGAAAAGGGAACCAATCAAATGAAGTCCCCGCTCCGCTTTGACCCTCGCGTTGAATTGCACGAGAAGACCGATATTTTTGACACGGGAGTGAAAAAAGATTCTTTCGAAGGGGGTCCGAAGCTTGACAAAGCGAGGAGTAGTGCCGCCCGCCCATGGCGATGGGCTGGGCGGATGCGCCCCGAGAAAGAACTTTTTTGCGCGCCTGATGTAATAGTCGCCGATGTATCATTCTTAAGCTTGACAAAAATCCTTAAGTATGCTAAAATAAACCTATCCCGTAGCAATACGGATTTCTTAGTGATGCTAAAGCCTCAATTTGAAGCCAAACCCCATCAGCTAAATAAGGGCGTGGTAAAGAATGAAAAAATTCGCCGCGAAATTATTAAAAATTTCGAAACTTGGCTAAAACAGAACGGCTTCATTGTTGTCAAAAAGCGCGACAACGACCTCGCCGGCAAGAATGGAAATCTGGAAAGATTTTATTATCTAAAACTCGCTAAGTAGTTTTGTCATATAATTCACCAGTATTGAGAAACATAAAAGCAAAATCTGCCAAAAGCGGATTCTTGCCGCCGAAGGGGCGGAGCAATGTGATAAAATAAATTATCACATTGCGAAGCTCCCGAAATACGGTGAATTATACAACTCACTCGCGCTATTTATTTTGCTTGACGACCAGATAACATAAGCATATAATAATAGATATGAACTTATTGCATGGCGTGGGCGACTTTTTCTCCCTAGACATTGGGACAAACTCGATGCGAATCGTACAGCTTTCTGGTAACAGCCAACATGGTTGGACACTTCAAAAGTACGCCTATGTGCCTATCACACCGCAACTCACTCAAGATTCTTCTGATCTTGGCAAAAAACGCCTTGGTGAGGCAATTCTTGGTGCGGTCAATCAGGCCGGTATCAAGACCAAGAATATCGCCCTGGGTCTTCCTGCTAGCAAGACTTTTACATCCATTGTTGAGACTGAGACTTTGCCCGAAAAAGAACTTGCAAAATCCTTTAAGTACGAAATAGATAAATATGTCCCTATGGCCATGAGCGATGCCAAGGCTGATTATGTTGTTCTTGGCCCCAGCCCCAATGATCCTGCCAAGACCGAAGTCCTCGTTTCCTCGGTTGCCAAAGATTATGCTGAATCCACTATGGAAATGATCGAAAAGACTGGCCTCAATATTGTAGCTATGGAGCCAGAGCCTCTAGCCCTTGCCCGCGCCCTTAATAATCCTGGGGCCATTGATGCTACGATGGTAGTTGACCTTGGGGAGACATCTACTGATATCGTTATTATGTATAAAGATAAGCCCCGCTTAGTGCGTTCTATCCCGGGTGGCATAGATGTCCTAGTTCGGGCCATTGCTAATGGCCTAAATGTTCGCCCAGATCAGGCCCGCCAGTTCCTACTTAAGTTTGGCATCGATGAAAATCAAGTGGATGGCCAAGTTTTCCGAATCCTCAATACCCATCTTGATAGCTACGCAGCCGAGCTTGCCAAATCTGTGCGATTCTTTCAAACTAAATACATCAATGGCAAAGTTGGTGGCATTGTGCTCTCTAGCTACGCTAGTATTATCCCGCTTCTCCCAGAATATATTGAGGCTAAGACTGGCGTTCCGGCTATGCGAGGCAACCCTTGGCAATTCGTTCGTACTACTTCTGCTCAGCAAAGAGCTCTTGCTAGTGTCTCCAGCGAATTCGCTGTAGCAATTGGCTTATCAGAAAGGAGCAATGACTAATGGCACACGAAATCAATTTAGTTCCTGATGTCAAAGGCGAGATGATTAAAACCTTGAAGCTTCGTAATCTTATCTTCTTCCTTTGCATCGTAGTGTCAGCAGCTAGCATTGGTGTCACGACAATCATCGGGCTTATTGCTGGTGGTCAGCAACTTGCCTTAGATAGTAAGCAGACTACTCTAAAAAATCTTTCTACCAAGCTTAATTCTTATAGCGATTTAGATGACTTTCTCACTATCAAAGACCAAGTCGATAATATCTCGCTACTAGCCAACAATAAGAAAGTCCTCTCCCGCACTTTTAATATCTTAGCAGCGCTTATTCCTACCGGCGCTGACACTATCACTGTCTCAGAGCTTAATGTAGATCTAAGTGGGGAACAGCCAACTTTCTCTTTTGATGCTCAGGCTAATGCTGGCAAGGAACCATTCATCGACTACAATGTCCTGGATTCTTTTAAGAAAAGTATGCAATATATGCGCTATGATTATGGGCATTATGTCGATAAAAATGGTGCTACTATACCGGCTTACTGTATGATTGAATCTGGTTCTGATGGCGCCACCTTCTCCGACCAATCCAAAGGTATTTATGCTTTTTGGACTATTAATGCTGAGGGGTGTAACCCATCTGCCGACACTACATCTAGCGATTATACTATTGAAGAATATAATGGCACTGAAGTTGTGCGTATTTGGCGCACCCCGCAATATGATGAATGGTATAAGCAAACCGCAGTTGAAGGTCAGCCATACATGAGTCTAGATGGGCAGATTTCTGGCGTACAACACTTCGAGAGTGCATGTATTACATATACTGGCAACATCGGTCAGAATGGCACCAGTCCAAAATGGATTGAATCCAACGAAAGTTGTCTTCTTGTGCCCGGTGGCGCTGATGGTATCTTAGTTTCGGATTCCTCCAATGGTCGTGGCGCCGATGATGAGCTTGTTCTAAGATTCTCCGCAGTAATTTCCCTGGCCCCAGAAATTTACAACTTTACCAATTCGCATGTTCTCGCTATTGCCCCGACTGGTCGCCGCAATGTTACTGATTCTTATGTCCAGGTTCAGGCCATGTTCGGTGAACGTGCTAGAGATTGCGCCGATGATGATACCACTTGCAGCACTAATACTAATAATGTAAATGGAGGCAACTAAAATGGCTAAAGAAATAGCGATTGGCAAACGTGCAAAAATTTCCGAAGCTCAGCAGTACATGCTTCTTTCGGTATTGGGTGCTTCTGTTGTGCTAGGTGTTGCTGCTTCGCTCATTGTGCATTTTGTGCAACAAATTTCCTTCAATATGAAAGTTATTTCAGCCGAAGATAGCTCCATTGCCACTTATTCAGAGGTTATCAAATCCACCGGAGTTTGCGAAAGTCCTAAGGGCAGTGTCTATACTGATGAAGAACTTAAGAAGTGCATTCCTGACAGTATCGATGTATCTAAGATTCCCGGTACTCTTCGTGCCAACATTCTAGAGAATCTTGCTGCATCCGAGGCGCTGAATTCTGTGCCCAAGGAAGCCACTTCTAATTGTATTAATCCAGATACTGGTAAAAATTATACTTATAAAGAGCTTAATCAAATGTATAGCAGAGCTAGCGGTAGTGCCGAGCTTACCGCCGTTAGCCAGCTCATTAAAAGTTGTTCGGCTCTTCGTATTATCCCCGATGCTCTCCCGGCTTTCAAAAACGAAGAAGCCCTACTTGCTAGCTTGAATAAATTATTTAACGATTCAAATTGGCAGCCAGAATCGCTTAGCCCCAGTGGCTCATCCGCCGCTTCGGGAACTATTCCTGGCCTCAATACTATTTCTGTTGACCTATCTGTAGAAGCTAACACTGGCACTACTATGACTGTACTAAATAATATTGAACGTTCCATTCGCGAGTTTAATATCGAGCGCGCTACTATTGAATGGGGAGGCGACAATATGCTTAATCTTCACGCTCAAGCCACAGCTTATTACATGGATGAATCCACCATCACCGAGACCGAGCAAACCATTAAAGCGGAGAAAAATAAATGAAAACTGACTTATTCTCATCTATCGTTGCTGCTGTAGCGGGTGCCTTAATTGGTTTCTTTGTTACTAATCTCTTTATTGAGCCAATCGAGGATGTTACCTACACTACGATTGATACCGAAACCATAGTCGATACTGAGTTGGCCGAACCGGACCCAGAAATTTTCAATTACCGTGCACTTAATCCTACCGTGGAAGTCTATGTTGGTGAATGTGATGAATATAATGAATTTGGCGAATGTGTCGAGTTTGTAGAGGAGACAGTATCGGATTCTGAATCCGTTAACCAGGAGACCGACTAATGGCCCTTCTTACCAGTGAAGCAGAAGAGAAGATTATCGACCTTCTTATTGGAGAGGGTTTAGCTGATGCCAATCTGGTTCGCGCTGTTAAAGCGGATGCTGAAAGAGGGAATCAATCAACTCTATCCGAACTCATCAAGCATAAAATCATTAGTGATGACATGGTGGCACATGCTACAGCTTTGATTATTGGTGTGCCATACGTAGAGCTCAAAAATATCGATATCGACCAAGAAACTCTCTCCAAGATTCCTCAAGAAGCCTCTGAACGAGTATCTGCCGTGCCTCTTGGTGAAAAAGATGGCATGCTAAATGTTGCTATGGTTGATGTCACTAATGTTCAGGTCACCGACTATCTCTCCAATCTTGTCAACCAGCCCATCCGAGTTTGGATGTCATCCGAGCGCGGTATTCGCGATGTGCTTGCGCAGTATCATGGTGATTTCTCTGGCGTTAAGGAGGCGGTTCGAGAGACTGGCGCCGAGGCTGCTGCCGAAGCTCAGTCCAATGTTAAGACTATTGTTCAGGATTCACCAATTTCTAAGGCTCTTACCACTATTCTAAGCTATGCCGCCAAGACTAAGGCCTCCGATGTTCACATCGAGCCGCTTGAAAATTCTCTTATCATCCGCTGCCGCATTGATGGGGTGCTCCGTAGAATCATGGAACTCCCCAAAACTGTTGCTCCAGCCCTGGTTTCTCGTATCAAGATTCTTTCCAATCTCAAAATCGATGAACATCGCATTCCGCAGGATGGCCAATTCACTGTTCTAGTAGATGGTCAAGAGATTGATCTTCGTATTGCTATATCTCCAGTTACCTGGGGCGAACAGGTGGTGATTCGCTTGTTGGATAAAAAAGGCGTTTCTATGGATATCGAGAAAATGGGTATGACCGGTCATGCTCTGCGTGATGTCTTAGAGGGAATTAAGAAGCCTAATGGCATGATTTTAACTTCCGGACCTACTGGTTCTGGTAAGTCTACTACCTTGTATGCCTTAATCCAGAAAATTAAATCCGAAGCCATTAATATTGTTACACTAGAGGATCCAGTCGAATATAAAATGGATGGAATCAATCAGATTCAGGTTAACGTTGATGCTGGCCTTACCTTTGCTTCTGGTCTTCGCTCCATTTTGCGTCAAGATCCAGATGTAGTAATGGTGGGTGAGATTCGTGATTCTGAAACCGCTAGTCTTGCTGTCCAGGCCGCTCTTACTGGGCACCTCGTATTTTCTACTCTTCACACCAATTCCGCTGCCGGTATTTTACCGCGTCTCTTGGATATGGGTATCGAGCCATTCCTCTTAGCCTCCACTCTCAATGTAGTTATCGGCCAGCGTTTAGTCCGTCGAGTTACCGAGAAGCGTGAAATGTATAAATCTTCTGAAATTGAGACCAGTGGCATCAATTCTATCGTTGGCGATTTGCTCCCCAAGACCAAAGAGGATGTTGCTAAAGTCAGTGAAGATCTAGGCTACCCGGGCTTGCCGGTTCGCAATGATGAATATTATATGCTTGCTAAAGGCATGGATACTAAGGAAACTCCCGGTGGTTATGCTGGCCGGGCTGGTCTCTATGAGACTATTGTTGTAGATGAAGATATACAAAAATTAATTATTTCCCATGCTACTGCTAATGAAATTATGCGGCTAGCGAAGTCGAAGGGAACTGTTACTATGCGACAGGATGGTATCCTAAAAACATTATCAGGTATCACCACTATGGAGGAAGTCAATCGCGTTGCGAGTGATTTATCGTAATGCTTGTGCTATAATAATAATATGGAAAACGGTGGACAACAGAGCATGCTTAGAATCGAAACTTTGCTAGAGGAGTGCATTAGGCGTAATGCCTCTGACTTGCATCTTCAGTATGGCCTGCCTCCTATTTTGCGCATCGATGGTGCTCTAACTCCTATAGCCGGAACATTTGCGCTAAATGAGGAAATGACCCGCAATCTTATTTTTGCCACACTGGATGAAGACCAGCAAAAGATTCTCTTGAAAGATAAGGAGTTCGATTATTCATTTGCCTTTGGCGATATTGCTCGTTTTCGTGTTAACGCTTTCTTTGAGCGTGGTAAATTAGCCGCTGCCTTTCGTTTGATTCCTAATCAAATCAAATCCATCAATGAGCTTGGTATGCCAGCTATCGTTGAGACTTTCGCCGACTTCCCACGCGGCCTAGTGTTAGTTACGGGTCCCACTGGTTCCGGTAAGTCTACTACTCTTGCCGCCTTAGTGGATAAGATTAACCGCGAAAAATCCACACATATTATTACTATTGAAGATCCGATCGAATTTACCCACAGATCCCAGCGCAGTGTTATTGCTCAGCGCGAAGTACACTATGATACTTTTAGCTTTGCTGCGGCTTTGCGCTCTGTCCTTCGTGAAGATCCGGATGTAGTGCTCATTGGCGAGATGCGCGATCTCGAGACCATTCAGGCCGCCATCACCATTGCCGAGACAGGTCACTTAGTTTTTGCCACCCTGCACACCAACTCCGCCGCTCAGTCTATCGACCGCATGATTGATGTCTTCCCATCCCATCAGCAGCCGCAAGTTCGTTCTCAACTTTCCAATATGCTAATGGCTATTTGTGCTCAACGTTTGGTGCCGGCCATCGGTGGTGGTCGTGTAGTAGCTGCCGAAATCATGGTAGCAAACTCCGCTATTCGCACCCTCATTCGTGATGGCAAGACTCACCAAATCGACACTGCCATCCAGACTGGTGCCGAGCAAGGCATGCAGACTATGGATCGCACCCTGGCTAAGCTTGTCCAGACCGGTGTCATTTCTTACGATTCTGCTCGCGAGTTTGCCGTAGATATTAATGAGCTAAACCGATTAATAAAGGGTTAAAATGAAGCGCTTTAAATACAAAGCTAAAGAAAAAGCCACCGGCAAGTTAGTTAAAGGTTTCATCCAGGCAGAGAATGAACAAACCGCCGGCAAGCTTCTTATCGAACAGGGCTACATACCACAGTCGGTAGTAGATGATGCAGAGGGGATTTTTGGCAATAAAAATCGTGTTACTAATAAGGATCGTATTACCTTTACTCGCCAACTCTCTACCCTTATTGGCGCTGGCTTACCACTTGCCACCTCGCTTCGTACCGTAATTGAGCAGACCCAGGGCAAGGGAATGAAGACTATTGCTGAGGAAATTCTTGCCGATGTCGAGTCTGGCAAGAGCCTTTATGAAGCTTTTTCAAAACATAGCGATGTATTTAATGGTGTATATCTTGCCCTCATCCGGGCCGGTGAAACTTCTGGTACGCTAGATCTTGCTTTGAAGCGCTTGGCGGATCAAGAGGAAAAAGATGCCGCCATGATGAGCAAGATTCGTGGCGCCTTGGTTTATCCAGCCATTATTCTGGTAGTTATCATTGCCGTACTCGCTTTTATGATGGTGGCCGTGGTTCCGCAAGTTAGAAATCTTTACGAAGATATGGGCCAAGAGCTACCTGGTCTTACGAAAGGCCTTGTTGATCTTACCGACTTCTTTGCCAACTTCTGGTGGCTGGTGCTTATTATTGTTGCTGCCATTGGTGGTGGCGCCTTTTATTTTGTCAAGCGGACCCCTATGGGTCGTAAAGCTATGGATGCCTTCAAAATCCATGTCCCTATCTTTGGTGGGCTTTTCCGCAAGCTTTATGTTTCGCGTTTTGCTCGTACTGCCGAAATGATGCTTGCCACTGGTGTACCAATGCTTGACTCTATTAATATTGCTATTGGGGCAGTTAATAATAAAGTCGTAGAGGAGGAATATAGCAAGTCTCTCGATATCGTTAAGAGCGGTAAACCACTCTCCGAAGCACTTAAAGACCGTAACTACATGTTGCCGCTTGTCCCACAGATGTCTTCCATCGGCGAGCAATCTGGTAAAATTGATGAAATGCTCGGCAAGGCTGCTCAGGTTTACGAGAACGAGCTTGATGAACAAATCAATAGTATCTCTACCATGATTGAGCCTATCCTTATGGTGATCATGGCCGGCCTTATCGGTGTAGTAGTCGGTGGTACTCTCCTTCCAATCTACTCCCTAGTAAACTCCGTAGCTACCTAGTCTATAGCCTTTCTTATAAAAAATATTCCTCCATCTGGAGGAATATTTTTTAAAACTAATTAATTCTACTGGTCATCCATACAATACACGCCAGCACCTTCGAGGCGGTATAAAATAGCGAAATGTTTAGCCGTGGAAGGGATAACATCGGCACCATTACACTGGCCACCAGGAACTACATAAATGATATGAGCATCATATGCGCCATTGCCCGTGATGGTTCCCGTATTAATCCCGTTAACAGAAGTAACAGTGAGTTGGCTTTGATGCTCAGTCCCGCCAATAGTTCTTTTTAGAACCTTTTGGCTTACTTGGTTAGTAGGTATGCTCCAGTTATCAGTGATGACCATGCCATAAGGAGTACCATCTGGATCTATGAACTCATTGTCATTTGTAGTGCCAGAACCAGAGTTCATATATTCACGAACAAAGGTGCAAGCGGTATTGCCCGGACAGGAACTTGTTGGAAATACAGTATTTCCGGCCCATCTACCAGCTCCTGGCAAGCTAGTGATATTTGACCCTGTGGTATGGTTAGTCTGATATTGTACAAGCGCAGTATCTACGCGTGACATATCATTGCGGCGCTGCGTATCACGCTGTGAACGCTGCAGGGCCGGTAGGGCTACGAATACCATCAAGAAAATCAAACCAGCAATGGCAAGCACTAGCACGACTTCTATAATAGTAAAGCCTTTTTTCGAAACTAAATTTATATCTGACATATTATAAGTCCTTTCTAAATCCATTATCTCATAATTAAAACATTAGCGGAAGACATTTAGTCATAATTATTTATCCTAGAATTCCTCTAAAAAGCTATTGCTTTTTGCATTTTTTTTGCTATCATGGGATAAAGGTTGCATCGCTCATTTAGCATTGTGTGATGCAGCACATAACTAATAAGAAAGGATAATATGCCTAGAAAAAATCAAAACCAACAGGCGAAGTCTGGGTTTACTATCATCGAGGTAGTATTGGTACTTGCTATTGCGGGTCTCATCTTCCTCATGGTATTCGTGGCCCTTCCAGCCTTACAGCGTTCACAGCGTGATACGCAGCGCCGCAATGATATGTCACGCGTAGATACTGCGCTTGTGCAATATCAGACTAACCATACCACAGGGTCAAATATTACTAGCTTGCCAGATGCTGGTTCTTGGGTAGGAGCCGAAAGTTTTCCGGCTACTTGTACTAGCAACAGCGCATGTGCATTTGTGCAACAATATATGAACTCTGGCTCCGGTACTGTTGCCACTAATGACTTCACTGACCCGGATGGTACATATTATAGCATGGTTATTACCGACAACTGGAGCATAGCGGCAAACCAAAAGAGTACTACTAGCCTAGGTGTCACTATTGGTTCGACTACTTACAACAGCCAGCTCGCAGTTTCCGCTAAGAACGGTGTTAATACCGGCACCATTACTGGTCAAGGCGCCTACGATGCTCATGTTATCTATGTGGTTCCTGGCGGCCAGTGTAGTGGCGCTGATGTTGTTCCTTCTACCGCCAAACACTTCGCCATCCTATACCGTCTCGAAGGTGCTGGCGTGTACTGTATGGATGACCAGTAGAATTAGCTAGTCTATCCACAATAAATACTCCCCCTATTAAAGAGGGAGTATTTTTATGATTAAAGATTAAGCCAGGGAATTATGGTCAGCCCCTCTAGATATTCGCACAGTAAGTCCCGGCCCCCTCCAGCCTATATCTCACCGCGATATTCTTAGGGTTAGATGTCCTCACCGCATCTTCGCCACTACAGGTAGCTTGCTTTATAATGTGGAGCGTATAATCCATCGTGCTGACATCTGTCGATTCTTTACATTTTTTCACGCTTTCACTTGTAGCATTGCACTCCACCACATCTATAGCATAGTCTGTGCCATTCGGGTCCCTGAAAGAGTCGCCCATATAGGCATTTTTCATTTCATTCCACTCTGCTATTGTACCCGGCAAAGCCCCTCTGTTATTAGACTGATATTTTTTTACTGTTTCAAGAAACATTAAAATATCATCCCTCCGTCGTGCATCCCGCTGTTGCCTTTGCAACTGCGGTAGGGCCACGAATACCATCAAAAATATCAATCCAGCAATTGCTATTACCAAAGATACCTCAATAATCGTAAAGCCTTTTTTATCCTTTTTCATATCTCTCCTTATGCTTATTATAGATTATTCGCGCAAAAACTCAACCCTATGCTACAATTAATTTATGCAAATTCTATTTCTTGTTTTACTATTTGTACTCGGTGCCTGTTTTGGCTCTTTTCTATGCTGCCAAGCTCGCCGCCTCCGACTTAAGTCAGAGGGGAAGCATTCTCAGAAGATCAATCATCGCTCAGTCTGTCTCAGCTGCAACTACCAATTAAAATGGTACGATAATATCCCCATTTTCTCTTGGCTCTTTCTTCGTGGCAAATGTCGTAAATGTGGCCGTAAAATTGGCTATGCCGAGATCCTCTCTGAGCTCGGTCTCGGGCTAGCTTTCCTTAGCCTAGGCACCACCATTGATATAGAAACCGCAAGCTTTTTGTCATGGGCTATTTTTGTTGCTACACTATTGCTTACTTTAAGCCTAGGCTTTTTGGCGATTTATGATGGTATCTACGGGGAGCTCCCCACCACCTACTTGACAATATCAATCATCTGTGCTATTATAATATTATGCCTGAAAGAGTGGCTAGCTCTTTCAGTTACTTCCTTTTCTCCAGAGATTATCTTAAAACCTTTAGCATCCGTTGCCATTCTTGGCGGACTCTACCTTATCCTCTATCTTGTATCTAAGGGAAAATGGGTAGGGGATGGTGATTGGTTACTTGGTACTGCCCTGGGTCTTGCCTTGGCTGACCCTTGGCTGGCATTGGTCACTTTATTTATCGCCAATGTTTTAGCTTGTCTAGTCATGGCACCAGCCGTTAAAAAGAACAAAAACAAAAAAATCTACTTCGGCCCCTTCATGGTTATCGCCTTTATCATTGCCCTCACCTTCGCCGACTTTTTCTATTATGCCATCGGCCAGTAGCAAGTACCGCTTTGTAATTTACTACATCGAGGAACATAAAAACTTTATTTGTCGCAAAATTTTAAATGTCCAACTCGAGACCGTAAGCTCGGCCGAACGGCCTTGAGTGTGTCTCGAGTTGGATATTTAAAATTACCATGAGAGTAGGTAGTATGCTATAATAAACTTATGGTAAAATACTCGAGTAGAAGAGGGGATACTTTAATTGAAGTGATGCTGGCTGTAGGCATTTTCTCTATGGTGGCAGTAGCCGTAGTAGCAGTCATGAGCGGCGGCACTTCTAGCGCTCAAACCGCGCTCGAGACCACCCTTGCCCGTGAAGAAATAGATGCCCAAGCCGAGGCCCTGCGTTTTATCCAGGCTTCCTACATTGCCGAAGATGAGGGCAAAGATGGTACTTTCGCCAAGCTTTGGCAGGCTATAACTAGCACTACCGGCAGCAATGCTAAAGTCAATGTCGTTGCTAATGACTCTACCATCCAGAATATTGCAAAGTATAGCCCCACCGACTGTTCAGCTCTATATAACAATACCGATGGTGAAGCCAGCCAGTATGGCTTCGTTATCAATACCAAAGTTTTAGGCACTAACCCCAGCGATGCCATAATCTCCGTTAAAAATAGCAGCGAGAAGGCTCTATTTAGGCAGGCTTCTACCTACCCACGCTTAGTCTATAGTGGGGATAATAACAGTCTCATCGATAATAATCCTAACCAAGACCTCCAGGGCGTGGAAGGTATTTATGTTGTTGCCGTTAAGGATCCTAAGTCTACCCACATCACGGATAAGGGTAAGACATCAGCCTATTATGACTTTTACATCCGCACTTGTTGGTATGGCACCGGAGACAAAATTCCTTCTACTATTTCCACGGTTATCCGCCTTTACGACCCCGGTATTATCGATAACTAATCATTTTGTTTCCGAATGGAATTTTTCATGAATTTCTTTAAGATGTGCATCTGTGACATGGGTGTAAATTTGGGTGGTGGAAATATCTGCATGCCCCAGCATTGATTGTACGGCCCTAAGATCTGCACCATTCATCAGCAGATCGGTCGCAAAAGAATGTCTTAGCGTATGTGGTGATACATGCTTAGTTATTCCGGCTAACCGCGCATATTTATCCACAATTCGTTCTACACTGCGCGCCGTAATCCGTCGGTAATTTCCCGAAGTATCCACGGCTTGCATATTTCGCGAATTATTCAAAAACAGTGCCGGCAGGGAATCAGTTCGCGCATCTAAGTAATCTTGCACTCGGTCCGCTGCTGATTGACTAATAAATATTGGCCTATCTTTGCTGCCTTTACCTCGTACCATAAACTCCCGTCGTTCTAGGTTGATGGATCCGCGATCTAGTCCTACTAGCTCGGATACACGTAGCCCCCCAGAGTATAACAATTCTATAATCGCTCTATCTCTTAGCCCTGATTCCGTAGAGGTATCTATTTGTGATAGCATATCCTCTACTTCATCAAAGTGCAAGAAAGTCACTTGCTTACGTATTACATGTGGCAAATCCACTAGGGAAGGGTCAAGTGATTTGATCTCTCTTCGGACCAGATATTTTAAAAACCCTCTTAGCGCTATCAAATGGTAAGTCTGTGTAATGGTCTTTAGATCATCCCCACCATTTTCTGAGCCATACCTATTGAGCTTCAATCTATATTTGCGCAACAATTCGCGCGAGATGTCTTTTGGTTCTATATCATCTTTGTTTAGGATTTCTTGTGAAATTTCCAAAAATCTCTCTAGATATAGCCGATAGTTATCTATTGTCTTTTTGCTTCTTCCGCTTTCAATCTCGAGATGTTCCAAAAAATCCTCGATTAAGTCAGAAATATACATAACTAAATTATAACATAAGGTAATATGGTATAAGATAACAAGCCGTTATAATCGAGGAACCACCTCATCGCGCGATTCATTAGTATCGAGGGGGGTCTTAGTACATAATTCACTAACATCGAGGAACCTAAAGGCAAAATCTGCCTTTAGGTAGATTCTTGCCGCCGTAGGGGCGGAGTGATGTGATAAAATTCATTATCACATCACGAAGCTTCCGAGATATAATGAATTATGTACCAAGACCCATAAAGATAAATTAACTGAGTTAACAATGAAAAATCTGTTCAAAAAATTCTTAGTAATCTGTGGCATTATCGGGGTTATTTCTGCCGCATCTGGGTTTATTGGCGCACAATCGGCCTCCGCTATCGATCTTGTCCAAAGTCGCTGCGAAGACTTCCTAGGCCTCACCTCCTGGGATTGCAATGTAAACATATCAGATGAGGAATCCTTAAAATCCGGCATCTGGATCATCGCCGCCAATGTCGCTACCGATATTACAGTAATCGCTGCCTATCTTATCATAGGCTATGTCATCTACGGCGGCTATCTATATGTATTTTCTGGCGGCGACCCAAGTAAGTTAGCTACTGGGAAAAAGGCTCTCTCTCAAGCCTTTATCGGCCTAGCCATTGTCGTATCTGCCAATGTCATCCTCAATACTATCCGCATTGCCCTAGGCGCCGACTTTACTCAAGATTGTGCTACTAGTGATGCCTGCGAAAAAGCCGCCTCAACAATGATCGATCATGCTATTTCATGGGTAATAAGCATCGCAGGTATCGTTTCCGCCATCTTTGTAGTCTATGGCGGCATCTCCTACGCCACTTCCGCCGGAGAACCAAGCAAACTCCAAAAAGCCAAAAGCATGATTACCTACGCACTTATAGGCTTAGCCATCGTTGCCCTAGCAAGAGTCATCACCGCCTTCGTATTCAGCATGATTAGGGAAGCCAATAAGGCAGAAACCACATCATTAATAATAGACACCACAAAGGAGCATTATGAAAATCAAAAAATTAGTTAACCTTTTAGCTATACCAGCCATCTTGGGCATTACTTGCGTATTTCCTATTCAGCAAACTTTTGCAGATGATATATGTGACAACACAAATATTAGTGCAGACATAAAAGCAGCTTCCGGCTGTCCAAACGGCAATGTTTCAGATCTCCAAAGTGTAATTACGAACATCCTCAACGGCGTCATTGCAGCATCTGGCCTTGTCGCAGTTATCTTTATTATTATCGGGGGCATCAATTATATGACCTCTAACGGCGACAGCGCCAAAGTTCAAAAAGCCAAAAACACCATCCTCTACGCCTGCATCGGGCTAATCATCTGCGCCCTCGCCTTCGCTATTGTCAACTGGGTAATCAAAAGCGTTATTGGATAAGAGAGGCTTCTCGCACATTATATAGCTCTTAGATTACACAAAAAACGAGGCTCCTATATAAGCCATAAATCACACAAACAATACCCTAATTTGAGAAAAAACTTGCAATTCCAAAGAAGTAGTTATAAAATAAAACTAAGTAAATATAAAGGAATTTAAATAATGAATCCATTCAAAATACTCGCAAAAAACCAAACACCAGGAATAGCCGATAGTCAATCAGGAGTAGATACGGTAGGAGATGGCAATGACACCCTAGTCAGCAATATAACAAACATTCTAAACGGAATTATAGCCGTACTGGGTCTCGTTTGTGTCGTGGTCATCATCATTGGCGGCGTTAACTACATGACATCTTCCGGCGATGCTGGCAAAGTCAAAAAAGCTAAAGATACTATTCTTTATGGTTTAATTGGCCTAATAGTGTGCGTACTAGCCTTTGCCCTTGTTAACTTTGTTATTTCCAACATTATTGCATAACAAAAAACCAACCCCTTCAAATATCTCCCAATCGTGGGAGATATTTTTTATATTTTCCGTACCCGGCACCGGCCCAAACAATGATAATACTATTCCT
>JAZQXF010000049.1:0-1148 GCA_045632725.1 Candidatus Nanosyncoccus sp. | reverse complement strand
GAGAACCGAAAGAGTAAGATCTTTCAAATCTTCCAAGGTCAGAGTGATTTATATCACTAGGTCCTAAGTTATTTTAGTCGTTGTTTAATTTTTGAGGTTCGGTCAAGTACTGAACTTTGAAAAGTGCAAAACCACGGGGGTATAGCTCAGCTGGGAGAGCACCTGCTTTGCAAGCAGGGGGTCATCGGTTCGATCCCGATTATCTCCACCATGGGATAAAGGATAGAACCACCGAGAGCTAACCGAACAGATAAGGGCTTATAGCTCAGCAGGTTAGAGCGTCCGCCTGATAAGCGGGAGGTCGATGGTTCGAGTCCATTTAAGCCCACCAATTTTGTTTATAGCTTTGTTGCTGCGCCTTGCAAGTGCCTGAGCACGTGCGGCGGCTAGCGCCTCGCTCTAAACAAAATTAAAATTATCGCACCTTGAAAACTGAACAAAGTAATGAAAGACAAAACGAGAGATAGGATACTATGACGACCGTCTTGAAAAGTCATAGTATTTTAAAAAGAAAAAGGGTAATTAAATTACATTTTCAACGAGTGAAATAACTCAAAAATCGTTTAGAGGATCGCATAATTGCTGTAATGAAAATTACAGATTTAAAAAAGGTCAAGCTACAAAGAGCGCAAGGGGAATGCCTTGGCACTGGGAGCCGAAGAAGGACGTGGTTAACTGCGATAAGCCTCGGGGAGCCGTAAGCAGGCGTTATATCCGGGGATTTCCGAATGGGGCAACCTGGCAGATGAAGGTCTGTCAACGTATACTGAATACATAGGTATACGTAGGGAACCGCCTGAACTGAAACATCTAAGTAGGGCGAGGAAAAGAAATCAACCGAGATTCCGTAAGTAGTGGCGAGCGAACGCGGAAGAGGCCAAACCGAAGGTAGAAATATCGTCGGGGTTTGGACGACATACGGTATTGACAACGTTTAACCGAATTGTGTGGGAAAGCAAACCATAGAGAGTGAGAGTCTCGTAGGTGAAAAGCTTAGTCAGCCAGTCGTATCCAGAGTACCGCCGGACACGTGAAACCCGGTGGGAATATGGGGGGACCACCCTCCAAGCCTAAATACTACCCAGTGACCGATAGTGTAATAGTACTGTGAAGGAAAGGTGAAAAGAACCCCGGGAGGGGAGTGAAAT
>JAZQXF010000048.1:0-1000 GCA_045632725.1 Candidatus Nanosyncoccus sp. | reverse complement strand
GGAGCCTACGTGACTAAGAGATTAGATTCACTTTATAGTAACGCATTCTCCCTCAGTCGCCTACGGCGCCAGCTCCCTCCCGGAGGGAGCCTTGGGATGCGCTCGTACACTTTAGGGGTATGGGCTTTGCCCGAAGCCTTTGTAATACAAAGGCGAAACTGGCGATAAAGCAGTGCTATAAACAAGAATTTGGCGGCGAGAATTTTTCTGAAATCAACACATAATGAAATTCTTGTTGTTCCGTTTCACTTTTGCGGTTGATATAATAAAGACACAATAAAACAACCGAAAAGGAGAAACAATATGAACACAGACAAAATCTACGCAGAATCCATCGCAAAGGAGTATGCTCCTAAAGACAAATCCAAAATCATAGCTCTTCGTAAGCTCGATGCAAAAGCAAAACTCCCTGCAACCATTTTCACTTATACTTTGGGAATTATTTCCGCACTTGTATTTGGTACGGGAATGTGCCTTTCTATGCAAGTTATTGGCGACAATATGGTACTTGGTATTATAATTGGTATTATCGGTATGTTGGGATGTGGCGCAAACTATCCTATCTACACCAAAATGCTTGAAAAAGGCAAAAAGAAGTATGCCTATGAGATCGTGGAGCTTGCGAGAGAGATTAGCGAGGGCAAATAAGTATTCACGGAGGGCGGTCTTATGAACAAGAACGAAAGCAAATACTTTAATACGGCAATAAAAATGGACGAAGCCCTCATTACGCTACTTGAAAAGAAGGACTTTGAGTATATCACCATTAAGGAGATATGTGATACGGCAGAGGTAAACCGTTCCACTTTTTACCTACATTACGAGAATACCTCTGATTTGCTAAAGGAAACCACACGCTATATTATTGACAAACATCTCGCATACTACGAAATAGACAAGACACACATTGCTCTGCAATTTGAAACCTGCAAGCAAGAGGAGCTTTTGTTTATCACGGACCAGTATCTTGTGCCCTATTTGAAATTTATCAAAGACAATC
>JAZQXF010000047.1:0-1760 GCA_045632725.1 Candidatus Nanosyncoccus sp. | reverse complement strand
TTTTTTTTAAAATTTTTTAATTTTGCCTGTTGCCAAAGGAGTCAGATTATGATATAATATCAGTCTATAGACCATAGACTGATAAGAAAGGCGGTATTTATGTCACAGAAAAAAGATACAACGAACACCATTTTGGCTGAGATTGCCAACTACGGAGCATTCCTTCCAGGAAGCGTTAGGAAAACCAAGGAAAAACGCAAACTGGCGAATGGGAAGATCAAGGTCTACGAGGCTCAGCCAATATACACTCACACAAACCCCGCAACAGGAAAGCAAGTTCAAAAGCGCATTCCCAAAGCAGCATATGAACATGTCTTTGAATTGACTCAACGCTACAAAGGGATGAAGAAACTGATTGCTAAATTTGAAGCGGCTGCTATTGCAGAGCATCTAAATCCAGACTCTAAAAAAAACTACTCGCTATAGAAGTTGGGATTTGTTGTGCGAACATTGCTGAGATAATCGACGAATTTCGCTCCAGAAGCAATAAAGAAACTGCTTCTGATCTTGATAAAAAGATATTCGATGCCTTCCGTAAAGATGCAATAGCACAACTCTCGTTAATGATAACCTCCATTGCCGAGACAAACAAAACTAAAGGGACGCTTTGCCATAGATCGGCAAGCGTCCTTACTTGTGCAGGTAGGGTTAATTTCAATTATCCATACGCGCCAAAGGCAGGAGTTGTTCGACAGACTCTTAGTAGGCTTGGCTGTGAAGAAATTTCATTCAAAACAACTCCAGAGGTGCGACGACTAATCGCTGAGACATCTGCTCAATTAGACTCTTTTCAAGAAGCTAAAGATTTTCTATGGGATCACCTAAAGATCGGTGTATCGGTATCTTCAATGAAAACTATAACACATAGCGTTGCAGATAAGACACATAAAGCATGGATAGAAGATACGCTATTGCAAAATCGACTCGTGCAACCATCTATTAAGATCCCCAAGGGCGCTAAGTATGTTGGACCTACAATGATTATAGAGACAGACGGCACGGGCGCACCATGCACACATGCCGACACCAAGGATATAAAAGGTAAAAGAAGCGATGAGGCTGGGACGCGCGAAATCAAGGTTGTCGCGATAGGCATTTATACACATGTGGACAAGAAGAGCAAGCCAATCCTTAGGCGGGGAGATGTGTGGTATTTTGCATCACATTGTACGAGCGATCAATTAGAATCCATAATGAATATGATGGCGCGACGTAGAGGTATTGGCAAGATTAACCGCGTTCAGTTCATTGGTGATGGTGCGTCATGGATTCAAAAGATATGGTTGCATGCTTTCAAAAACTGCGGGGCGATCCGAACTTTGGATTTCGTTCACGCGGCCAGCTATCTGCATAAACTTATAGAGTCGCTTTGTGAGTCGGGTGAGATCGCACAGAATTACAAACGCTTCAAGGGAATACTTAAAAAGTGGGGAGGCACTTCGCTTGTTAAAAATCTTAAGCGGACGTTTGGCAAGCGTCTTGAGGAACTCGCAGAAGAAGGAGCTACTGCATTAGAGTATTTACAGGAACGTGTTTGGATGATGGATTATCGTTTGTTGCGCAAACAAGGGTATTATATCGGCTCGGGAATAATCGAGTCTGCGTGTAAAACGCTTGTCGCAGCCAGATGTAAATTGGCAGGAATGCATTGGAGACATAAAAACGCGGCGGGAATCGCCTTACTGCGGGCAACCCTGAGATCGAACTTCAGATTGGCGGTCTAACCCACCCGCTCTACCTTACACTTTTTGACCACACCC
>JAZQXF010000046.1:0-8643 GCA_045632725.1 Candidatus Nanosyncoccus sp. | reverse complement strand
GAATAGTATTATCATTGTTTGGGCCGGTGCCGACAACGGAGTAGTAACAACTACCATATCAAACTATAAGAATCATGAAAATAATGTTAAGTTTAATTCAGAAGACTAAACATCCTCTATAATAGCAATCTCTCCACTAATGCTACTAACCTTATGTATGCTCCCCTTTATTTGGCGAGGAGTGGGTATATTGCTGCTGTCTCCCTCTATAATGCAGGTAGCTTCAGTTACTACTGGTCTAGCACATCTTATGGCTCGGAATATGCTCGCTTCATATATTTTGACTCAAACAGCATCTATTCAGAAAACTTCTATTACCGATATCGCGGTTATAATCTCCGCTGTGTTCTGCGAGAATCTAGAGATAAGTTAGTGTATGTTTCATATTCACTACATCAAGGAACATAACGCGCAAATCCGCCTTTAGGTGCATTTGACCGCCGTATGGGCGGAGTGATGTGATAAAATTTATTATCACATCACGGAGCTTCCGAGATGTAGTGAATTGCGTACCAAAACCGTATAGAAGTCTATTTTGTCAGCCTATACGCATCACGAATAATCATCACTTCTTCGTTGGTCGGCTCTACATACACCGGCACCGTGGAATCTTCAGCCGTGATGATACCGCTAGTAATTTCTTTAAAGCTAGCAATCGCATCATTCACTTCTTTATTGATTTTAATGCCTAATGGCGCCAAGCCTTTGATGATTGATTCGCGAGTCTCCGCACCATTTTCCAGTACGCCTGCAGTAAACACGATAGCATCTACCTCTCCACCTAGCTCTAGGTAGTACTCGGCAATGTATCTGTCGATACGGTCTACATACATATCGAGTGCTAGGCGCGCATTTTCATCTCCCTCCGCGATGGCTTTTTCTACATCTCGGTTATCATTATATCCACATACGCCTTTTAGCCCAGATTTCTTATTTAGTGCCTCATCGACCTCATCGTAGGTCATACCAGCTTCATCAATCATGTATTTAATAATCGATGGATCGATCGAACCAGACCTTGTCCCCATCATTAGGCCATCAAGTGGCGTCAGGCCCATAGTCGTGTCGTAGCTTTTACTGTCTTTTACTGCGGTGATGCTAGCCCCAGAGCCCACATGACACACTATCAAATTCACTTTCTCTTTGCCCAGTTTCTTTTGCATTACCTCGGTGATGTATTTGTGGCTCGTTCCATGAAAACCATATTTTCTCACGCCATATTTTTCGTACCACTCCATCGGCACCGGGTACATAAACTGAACTTTAGGAATAGTCTGATGAAATGCCGTGTCAAACACCGCTACTTGGGTGGCATTAGGCAACGCTTTCTGCATCGCCTTTATCCCGGCAATATTGCCAGGGTGATGCAAAGGCCCCAGCTTTGTTAAATCTTTAATGTCTTTTAGTACCTGCTCATCAATTACTACTGATTTTGCATATTTCTCGCCACCATGCAAGACTCTATGCCCCACGCCGCGGATTTCTTCCAAATCTTTCACCGCACCGTAATTGATTAGCTCTTCGAGCATAATTTTTGCTGCTTCTGCATGATCCTTAATTGGCTTAGCAGTCTCGGTCTTTTTGCCTTCGTACTTTATGGTATAGAAGCTATCCGGCGCCCCAATTTTCTCTACATAGCCACCGATAATAGATATTTCTGCTGGCATATCATAAAGCTGAAATTTTAAAGATGATGACCCAGCATTTACGCACAATATTTTCATTTTTTCTCCCTTTATTGATATATATTATACCATAATATAGATAGAGATTTTATAATACCTTTTCCAAAAACTCTTTCACCCTAGGGGTCTTCGGGTGTTCGAAAAACTCTATCGGCGCACCCTCTTCAATAATTTTACCCTCATCAATAAACACTACTCGCGAGGCAATCTCTTTGGCAAAGCTCATTTCATGCGTCACTATCATTATAGTCATCCCCGCATCCGCCACTTCGCGAATTAGGCTCAGCACATCACCAATAGATTCCGGATCTAGCGCCGAAGTCGGCTCATCAAATAGCAGTACTTTCGGGCTCATCATCATCGCTCGGATTATTGCCACCCGCTGCTTTTGCCCACCAGACAGGCTAGCGGGGAAGGCATCGGCTTTACTCAGCAAATCTATATGCCTCAAGAGCCCTCGCGCTTTCTTCTCAGCCTCTTCTTCATTCATCAGTTTTAAAGTTACCGGCGCCAAGGTCAAATTCTTCATCACCGTTAGATTATTAATCAAATTAAAATGTTGAAACACCATACCAATATCTTGGCGAATTTTTTGAATATTTTTATCTGTCACTAATGTATTTTCAAAGTATATCTTACCACTAGTCGGCTCTTCCATTCGGTTGATACAGCGCAAGAATGTAGACTTTCCCGAGCCAGAGGGGCCTAGCACTACTACTCTTTCACCCACCCCCAGCTCAAAATCTATACCCTTTAGCACCCTATTCTTGCCAAACTCTTTCTTTAAATCTTTAATCCTAATGATTTTATCTTCCATTTATGCCTCCGCCGCTTTCAAATCACTTTTTCTTAGGCGCTTTTCTATCCGTTTGATAATAAAAGTAATTAGATACACTACGGCTAGGTAAAACAGTGCTGCCACAAACATTGGCACTACATAGCTTGCCATATTTTGCCCCGAGCCGATGTCTTTCGCAGCCATGTTGAGGTCGTACATACCTACCATGCTCACGATTGCTGTTTCTTTTATCACTGTGATAATTTCATTGCCGAGCGCCGGAATGATATTTTTTATCGCCTGCGGCGCCACTATGCGCCGGAAAATCGTAAACCGCGACAACCCCAGCGCCATCCCGGCCTCTGTTTGTCCTGCATCCACAGACTGTATCCCGCTCCGAATCACTTCCGCTGTATATGCCGCCGAGTTAAATCCAAACGCCAGTACCGCTATGATAATTTGCGGAAACCCTCTTATCGCAAATATCACAAAGAACATAATAAACAGCTGCAATGCCATCGGCGTGCCACGAATAACACCCAAATACACTCGGCAGGCAAACTTTGGCAATATCATCCATTTAGACTTCGGCGCAGTATCTATCAGCGCAATTATCGTGCCTAGTACCAGCCCAATAATAATTGCGAAAAATGATATTTGCATTGTAAGTAGGAAGCCATGCAGCAGGGAATCAATATACTGCGGCGTAGTAAATAGTTCTATTAATTTATTGAAAAAATCATCCATTTGTTAACCCCATATATTTTAATATTAGTTTATCAATTTCACTTTTACCATCCTCGCCAGGCAATAGCATTTCGGCCAGCACCTCATTAAAAGCATCGAGCAGCTCCACCCTTTGCTTGTTTACTGCTATCGCATACGATTCTTCTACTGGATAATCTTCTTCCACCGTTTCGCCCTGATAATATAATGGCAATGCCATCAAATTCTGGTTCTTTTCTGTAATAAACTGTGCCGCCAGCTCATCCGCTATTGCATAGTCTATAATATGTGCACCTATCGCATCCGCCGCTAGCTGGTGGGAATCCAGACCTTTTATTGCCGTGCTGGTGCCTTTTAGCGCGCCATCACTTATTTCATCCGCCGCAAATAAATACCCCGTACTCCCCATTTGCGAACCAATAGTTTTTCCAGCTAGCGCCTCCCACACTATGTGGTCATTTCGTACCTCCGGCTCATTATTCTTATCATATATTATATATTGCACAGAATTATAATAGGGAATTGTAAAATTTACCTTCTCCGCTCGTGCCGGCGTAATGGTTAGCCCTGCCGCCCCGGCATCTGCTATCACTCCGTTCGCTACATTATCTATAATTAGGTCAAACTCCACATTTTTTATTTCTATCTTTGCATCTAATTTTTCTGCTACACGATTTATTATATCTATATCCACACCTACGATTTTACGATTGTCGTAAAATTCAAACGGCGCAAAAAATGCATTGGTTTCCACGATGTAATCATAAGTTTCGATATCTCGTATAAAAAAATAAGTAATCAGCCCCAACGCCACCAGTGATAAGGCTACCATTATCTTTGGCCAAGAAAATAACCGTTGCAATTTCTTAATCGTAGCCTTCCTTGCCATAAGCATATTATAACTCAACTATATAACATCAACAAGCGTACAACTTTTAATAAACTTATGCTATAATAATTTCATGGTATTTGGTACAAAAAGGCGTTTGCTGATATCTGCAATATCTTTTCTAACACCAATAATATTTTGTACCCTAATTTTAAATCCTGCTTCTTCCATCACCCAAGAATCCTCTCAGCGTCTAGATTTCACTTTTGAGCCTACTGTACAAATCACGCTCTCTTCTAGCACTCTTCTAGTCTCTGACCTGGCGCTTAATACTTATAGTGATAGTAATACCATCAACATCCTCGCCGGCACTAATGTCTCTGCCGGCATGCAGCTCACTGCCACGGTAGGTAGTGTAAATAATCCCACCTCAAATCTCGTCCAGACTGGCACTACGGATGTCTTTAGGAACATCGCTACCGATGCAAACTTAGCTAATCTCGGCGAAGCTGAAGGCACCAATATTTGGGGCTATAGCTATAAAAACAGCAATACCGAAACGTGGGGTAATTACAATGGTCTACCCACATACGATGCTACCGGAGCCCTACTTCTAAACACCAGCGATGTCACTAATAGCACGATCAACTTCAAGATTGCCGCCAAAGCTGGTGGTACTCAAGCTCTAGGTAGTTATACTAATAGTATCAACTTTTCCGCTGTGGCCAAGGTCATTACTACTAATTACGCTATTAACTTCCTAAATGGTGGCAACGATGTAACTAATTGGCCTACTAATGTATCCGGTAGCGATACCACTGGCCAAGGCACTACAGTGACACTTAGCTCACTCGTACCAGATAAAGTTGGCTACGATTTTGTTGGCTGGTGTACAGTATCTACCAATGATGGCTCTTGCACTGGCAATGTTTACCAGCCAGGCGATAGCTACCCTATCGGTGCTGTGGGTGATACAGTTACGGTAAACTTATATGCAATGTGGGGCCTAGTTAGCTTTGATGAAGCCTACGCTGCAGCTGGGAAGATTAAATACAGTACTAATAATGGCGACTATTACAAAATGCAAGATATGACTTCCAGCATTTGTGACAACGTAGCTATTGGCCAGACCGGTACCTTAGTAGATATTCGTGGTGATACCGAGACTTACACCGTAGCCAGGCTTGCCGATGGTAAGTGCTGGATGACAGAAAATTTGAATATTGCTGGTGGCACAGAGCTGTCTATAAGTGACACCGACTTCGAACTCGCTTATACTTTACCAACTACTGATGGCTGGACAGTGAATAATGGAAGATTGGTACTCCCAGCATCTAGCGCTTCGGGCTTTTCTACTAATAACTATGCCTATGTATATAATAGCGGCAATAAGACTAGCAATTGTGCTGACCCAGGGTGCTACTCGTATTATTCTTGGGATGCCGCTACGCTTGGTTCCGGTAGGAGTATTAGTACCGATAATACTGATGCGCCATATAGTATATGCCCTAAAGGGTGGCATTTACCAAGTACTTATAATGGCACGAATAGCTCTACCGACTTTAGGGCTCTCATGATTGCCTTTGGTGGCTCGGAAACAGTACAAACCTATTATAGCTCTACTACTCCAAAAGGCTCCACAATATCCAACGCCCTCCGCTCCACTCCTAATAACTTTCTGCTTGTGGGCTACTACGATAATAGTTCGTTTCTCTATGGAGGTAGCCATGGCAACTACTGGTCCTCTACCTCCTACGGTAGTAGCGCTTACGCACGTGGCCTATACTTCGACTCATCGTATGTGGGTTCTGCCGAGCCCAGTAATCGTAGCGCTGGCTTTTCAGTCCGCTGCCTAGCCAAAGATACCACCATAGATGATCTAACCTACATGCAAGATTTCGCTGCACTAAGTAGTGATACTAAGTCTAAAGTTATCAGTAGCATGGATGCCGAAAAGACCTACACCCTAAAAGACAAGCGCGATGAGCAAGATTACACCATAGCTAAATTAAACGATGGCAAAGTCTGGATGACCGAGAACCTAAACATTGCTGGTGGCACCATGTTGTCTTCAGATGATACCGATTTTGAATCTACTTATACACTACCTACTACAAATGGTTGGAGTGTAAGTGATGGTAAGCTGGTACTCCCAACATCTTCTACTGTATTTGGTACTACTGACAACGTAGCCAAACTATATAATTCGGGCAACAAGACTAATTGCGGTGCCAGCGGCCAGGATGCTCCATGCTATTCCTACTACTCCTGGGATGCAGCTACCCTAGGCTCTGGTAGAAGCATTAGTACCGATAATACCGATGCTCCATATAGTATTTGTCCTAAGAACTGGAAACTACCAACATCTAGAACTACATCTGCTACCAACTGGCAAACTACTTCTGACTTTTACATGCTTGCTCACCAATATGGTCTAGACAGTACCACTTCTACTTTGGAAAGCGATAATGGTTTTTATACTCAAGCCGGCCCTGGAACTATTCCTAATTTCTTGCTCGCGGGTGGCTACAGCAATAGTTCGTTCAGTGCTGGAGGCAGCTTCGGCCTCTACTGGTCCTCTACTTCCAGCGGTAATAGCAATATCGCGCGTAACCTGGGCTTCTATTCTTCGTACGTGAATTCCGCCACTAACGTCGGTCGTAGCGCCGGGTTCTCGGTCCGCTGCCTACTAAATAGCGGCGAATAGCGCTGGCTTTACTACATAATTCGCCAAACGGGTGGTTGCCACCTCTGTTCTTGGCCCCATAAGCTTAGATGGGCACCCTTGCTCGCCGAAGGCGCACGAAGTTGCGTGTCTTTAGGATAGAGGTGCGACCAGGCCCCATGCAAATTATATAGCAACACCGCAATCGAGGGTGGGGGTTGAAGTTTTAGCAAGGGCATGATAGCGTATGCTCGGGTTGGCTTTGGCGCGTAGTGGGGTTTGGCTATTCACAGCAGGAGTCCATATAGACTCGTGCGGGTGTGGAGCTCCATTAAACGGTTATTCTAGATATGCTAGAAGCTCAGAAAGGATTTATGGAGATGGCAATACGTTTTTCGATATGGAAAATAAATATTGGCATAACTTTATCCATAAAGAGAAGAAGCCGAAGAAAAAAGTTAGCTCGCAAATAGCGAGCCAACTCATCCAATCTAATGAGTCTAGTTTCTAGAGCTAGACTCTTATATTTTTTATTATAGCATTATCATTATTGGCGTCAAGGCGGTGCATGAATCCACGGTTATTAGACTGCGTACTGTATCATACTGACTTTGTTGTATAAATTACAAGCCAAACAAGTCCAAGCTCTGAAAAGGTCTTTTGATTATATAATCACCTTTGGCGGGTGGCCGAGCTTGGGGGACCCCCAACGCGCGCAGGCGATAGCCGAGCACGGTGGGGGAAAATGCGAGGACAGGACCCGCCAGAGAGTAGTGAATATGAAACATATATTAGCTTATTGTTTTGATGTTTGACACCAAACGAGAAAAAAGAAGAAACTAAAGGATAGGGTGGACTAGCGGGAGAGACAGCGGAGAGACCAACCGCTGCCGCGGCTGCTGCGACTCGCGGGATACAATACACCGGAATTGAAGTACAGGTAGTAGGCGCTGGTGGAACTATATACTGTACTAGACCAGTAGTTGCCACCGCCTCCGAAACCGTACAGGGTAGTACTACCCAGGCTGCCCGAACGAATAAAGTAAAGGGGATGAGTATTCATAATAGTAGTAAAGGTATTAGGAGCATAACCAACATTCTGACCACCAAGGAGATCTATACCATCATCATTTAGGGTGGTGCCGACTACGGAGTAGGCTTTTAAGAGTTGGTTGAATTCGGACATTACGGTGTCATTATTGGAGTCTTTGGTGAGACCGTTGGGTAAACGCCAGCCAGCTGGGCAGATTGAGGAGGGGAGGGGGGTGAAAAAATTAATTATCAACAATTAACTATGGTAAGGACTCTCGCAGAACACAGCGGACACTGAAACCGCTATATCGGTAGTTGCTGTAATTTTCGGGAAGAATATCGCTAGAGCTAAAGCGTAGATAACGAGCACCCTCTAAACTATAGACTGTACTAGACCAGCAATAGCCATTACTGCCCGCATAATTAAGAGAGCCACCATTAATATTCCCACTCCTCGCCAAATAAAGGGGAGCCTGCATAAGGTTAGTAGCATTAGTAGTAAGGTTATTATTATAAAGAATATTTAACCTTCTAAATTCGTTGGTGGATGGAGAGTTTAATATGAAGTTTCAACATCTAATTCATTAACGAAGGGCAATAAAATATATGTAGTCATAAACAAAATTCAACATTTCCCACTCAGCTTATGCTATAATAAAACATAACATATGAAAACCCACACTACCATAGTCTCTTCTCTTCTCCTCACAACTCTTCTTACTGGTACCATCCTAGCTTCCACTAAAGCTAATGCCAATATCATCATGAATGAAGTCTCTCTCGCCATTCCAGTCTCTTGCTCTATGTCTAGCACCATTAGTACTGGTAATGATCACATTGCTACCATAGTACCTAATTCCTATACTGAAAACATCGGCATCACCAATCTCAAAGCTCTCTGCAATGACTTCTCTGGCTTCTCCATCTA
>JAZQXF010000045.1:0-4940 GCA_045632725.1 Candidatus Nanosyncoccus sp. | reverse complement strand
TGGCGGATCCCTTAACCGTGCAGGCGGCAGCGGCGTCTACTGGTCTAGTACGGTCAATAATTCAGAGCTCGCTCGTACCCTGGGCTTCGATTCTAGCAGTGTCTATCCCGATAACAACAGCTACCGGTACAACGGTTTCAGTGTCCGCTGTGTTCTGCGAAAGTTCCAGTCTACACTTAAGCTATTTTATAAATCATACACTAAAAGATTTAATTTCTTTTAATCTTTACAGATTATATATCTTTATAACCTTCTTAATGTCATGGCTTCTATCACCATTACACTACTCCTAATACTGGACCGGATAGTCCTAGTCAGCTTTCCTCCAATTATTCCTACGCTTCCTTTGGGAGGAGTGGGGATAGCTTTTGGTTGCAATCTCCGTTTTATCGAGCTACTGATAGTACTCGTATATTCTTCGTTCAAAGGACCGGATATTCCGATGGTGCTAGACCATTTGCTTATTTCGCTCTCCGCCCCACCATCTCCCCTACATGTACTTAAGTAATGATATTTTAAATTTTTCTTATTCTCCACCAACGAATTTAGAAGGTTAAATATTCTTTATAAGAATATTCTGCGAGAGTCCTGGGTGATATTATTCTCCGATTGCCATAATGGGATAAAGCAATCAAAAAATAATAAGAAGTAATAAAAAGTCTCTTTAATAACCCAGCTAACGCAATTTCTCAACCAAACTTTTAATTGCCTCCGCCTGAATACTCCAATACGCCTTCCAGCTCTCCTCATCCGAAAGCTCAGAATCATATTTCCATTTTCCATCAATCAACACCTGCAATATCGGCGCAAAACAAAATCCCGGTATCTTTTTACGAGAAGCTCTATCAACTATTCTAGTTTTCTCAGTACCAGTCGTTGCTAAAACTGAAACCACCTTGACCTCATCACCATCATGCCAAGCCAAAGCATAGCCCCAATCAAAACGAACTGGCAATTCACCGCCATATTTATGTGCAATTCCGGCAAAAACCTTTTCGCCATTTTCATCCGTGTACTCTCCCATCCTTTGCTTCACAAACTCCTTATTATGGTTCTTAGGATCATCCTCCTCACTAACCCCAACCAAAACATTCGTATCATCCCTTGCCAAGACCGGCAAATCTTTGTACTGCCTCGCATAACCCAAAGCTTTTTCAACAGCAATTTTCTCAGCAGTCTGCTTAGTTTCTTCCGGCTCTTCCAAATTCAAGCCCAAATCCGCAAAAGACAACCCTTCATATCCCAAATTTGCCAAGATCTTCTTAGCAGTCATTATCTTCCCGGGGTTAGTTGTTGCAATCAAAATCTGTCTCATAATCTTATCTTATCATAAAAAATAAAAATCGCTCCTCTCGAAGCAATCAAATATAATTTCGGTGAGGGGCGAGTGGAGATACTTGCTCGGCTTTGTATGGTTGTGGACTGGTGTATTGACCACCCCGAATACACGGCTAAGATCAAGGTTATACCTAAGAAAGATTATCCGGTGCTAATGCCGTGCGAGTTCTGAGGTATACTTTTGCAGACAAAGAGATAGGGATGTCGCTTCGCTCCGTTCGAACTCAATCCTAAACCAATTTTTACTTAGCGACACGACTTTTTCTTAATAACGTAGCGACCAGTAAGAATCGCTAATACTACAAGAAAAACAGTAATATCTAATTGGAAATTCACAGTAGCGCTCTGCTCTGCTCTAAACGCCGAACCAGAATTTGGGACTTTTATGTCTTCCTCGGCTTTCTCATCTGACTTTGGGATGAGGCTTTTTAGTATAGGCATAATACTCTCAGGAATATGACCTATAACGAGATTCTCAGCATTGTTAACGAGAGTATAGGTGTAATAAAGAGAATAGTTTTCGCCAAATGTATTTTGAGTATAGATAGCATCAGCAATCAAAAACGGAGAGAGAGCTTTAATTAATTTCGGTAAGTTTTCTTTAAGGATTTCAAATTCTGTTTCACTAATGCCTGGAACTTGACCAAGTTTAGCCTCATAATCATCATATTGTCCCATATAATCGGTAAGTTTTCCGATTAACTCATCAACGTCACTATCGGTCGCAGTGCCTTTTAGAACTTTAACCAAATCAAGATAAGTCGGAAAGTTAGCCAAATCGCCAGCATAGTTTGCTAATAAATCGTTAAGAGCATTACCAGCCACCATACCAGCAAGACCCTTGCTAGTATCGCTAATAAACCCAGTAAAATCGCTTTGCTTATCTAAGGTTCTGGTTTGATATAGTTTCATTATGGCTGATAATGGCTCTTTGACCTCAGTATCAAAGTATTCGCGAGTCAGTCCATTCTCGGTCACAAATTGCATCCAAGCATCCATAAATTCACGACCATTCATAGTTTCGACCTGTTCGATAAGGCCATCATTGTTTGATAGAATATTGGCAGCAGTGTTTGGGTCGGCGAGTTCAGCGATATTGATGACAGAAGTTGCAATTTCTAAATCAGCAGGATGTATTTCTTCATAGGTGCCAGTATTATAAAACCCCCATAATTCTGGAAAAACGTAACCGAGAAGTAAATCATTACCATCTTTGACATCATGGATATTGGTATAACCTGGCTCGGTGAGGCTAGCACGAGGCGCGCCAAAAGTATAGACATAAAAATCATCCGCCTTCATGTCGTAATCTAAAATATTTTCGTTTATCTTTTTAGCAACTAGATCAACTACCGCACCGCCACGAGAATAACCAACCATCCAAATTTTATAATCTGAAAGATGGTTAGTATAAATATATTCATCAAGCCTTTCCTTGATATACCCGGCCGATTCACTAAAACCAGCATGATCACCACTAGTGCCAACGTTAAAGTTCGAAAGCCATTCAGTCATATAATTATAATTTCTAGGAGCAACAACGATTAACGTTTGCCCATCCAGTAGAGTCTTTCGTGCAATAGTCGTCCCCATAGAGTGCCCATCTTCATCGGATTCTGTATCCCATTTTTGAAAATTGCTAAAACCAAGTTGTTCTAGAAAAAGTTGTAATTTTGGATTTGGCGTAGAACTATCGGACGGATAGCCATCAGCCTCATTCTCAAATCCAGCAAGGCCCAATGCATATGAAACAGCGCGAAGCTCTGGATGATCACCAGGGGAAGGTGCATCGAAGTAACTATCACTATATTTTATAGTGTCAGTTGAATCTAGAGCATCCCAAACTGTTTCCCATGGATTGTCTGGGTCTTCCACGAAAGCATAATATGGATATGTAGCTGTGATAGAATCAGACGATTCGGAGGTGCTATCATAGCTATCTGGACCAATCGCAAACGAAACTGCCGGAGTAAAACACGATAACATAAAGCTGAAAGTCAGAAGTATTACTGCAAAATATCGTCGCTTATTATGTCTTCTATCTTTTATTTCTAGGTTATTCATGACAATTATTATCTACTACGATTATTTCTGTTTCGCTTTCTTCATCAAAACGCCTGCCACCACGACAACCCCGGCAACCACAACAATAGTCACAAAATTGCCTGCAATTTCTGCGCTACCACCTTCGCCAGTAAACGCACCGGTATTAGGGACCGGTACATTCTCTTCCTCATCATCATTCTCTTCTACTATTTTGAAACTAGCTCTAGCGGTTCCCGATTCTGGTTCTGAGAACCATGCTTCAAAGGAGTGTTCGCCTAGTGCGAGGGTATTTAAGAAACTTGCTGGAAGAGTAATAGTCTGATTGTCTGGGTCTACTATGCAATTCGTACGCATATCTTGATACTCACCATCAATTGCAAGAACTCCTGTACCACAAAAATCTGTTACATCATTGTCGATTTTGAAGACTAGTGGTTCTTCGCTACCGATGATATGCTCACCACCATCGCCCTCTAATACTTCGTAAACTCGTAAGAAGGTTGCGTAAAAGGCTAAAGACTCTGTACCGGGTGTTACTCTGAAAACATTGTCCTCTATCTGATCGGTGACTTCTTGGCCATCCAGTTCTAGATATACTAGCTCATTGCCAGGTTCCGGCACAATTCCAACTTCTACATCAGTACCACCAATTACTATATCTGGCACATCAAGAGTTCCGTTACCCATAATATATTTATAAACGGAAAGTTCGTGGCCGGCTCGCGCGTAGGCGTCCATGGTGATGTCTCGGATCTCCTTGCCGGTTTCGGTTCCTTCATCGATAATAGCAAGTTCAAGGGTTACCGGCATATTACGCTTCATGACTTCAACTCCTGGTTTAACATCGTAGGCAACCTCAAAAACGGCATCGCCAGCTTGGACATGTATTCCTTCGCTACTTATAGATGGATCCATATATTCTTCGGCGCTCCAATAAAACCAGCCATCACTTAGAGAACAACTATTTCCGCCCATACCCGGGAAAACCGCACTAATATCTCCAAAACCATACTCTAGTTCTTCATCATTATCAACAGGCGTAAAATACCCCTCCAAATAATGTATCGTCATCTCGCGTGTCGCTTTCAATTTTACCCAGATTGTTCGGTGGTCAGGATCGGTACTATCAAGCTCGAGCGTGCCGCCTTCTGCAGTAAAGTAGCCTTCGGTGGCGGATGCCTTAGGAATATAAACATTTGATAATGCTAAAATTGCCACTACAAAACACATTATCATTCTTAAAAATTTATCTTTTTGCTTAACTTGGCCCATAGAACTCCTTAAATAATAATTTACCTACATTATTTCAATAATAGCACAAAATACTCATGCTTTATATACATCATACAACTAACCAATAATACATTACAACAAAAAACACCGCCTTTCGATGAGTTCAATGATTCTTTCATTTAGTGAGGGGCGAGAAGACTACTTTATTCGGTTATGCATGGTTGTGGACTGGTGTATTGACCACCCCGAATGCTATACCTAAGAAAGACTATCCTATTCTAATGCCTTGCGAGTTCTGAGGTATACTTTTGCAGGCAAAGAGA
>JAZQXF010000044.1:0-1612 GCA_045632725.1 Candidatus Nanosyncoccus sp. | reverse complement strand
TAGGTATGTGTGTTATGGATGTAATTACTCATTATGATTTATTAGTGGATGAAAATAACGACCCTTTTCGTGACCCGCCTCCACTACAAGAATATATGAACGGATGGGATGGAGAACTATTTTTAGAATCATTAGAACTTTCCAATAATAAAAATGTTCTTGAAATTGGTATAGGAACAGGAAGAATTGCTGTAAAGGTTGCTCCATACTGTATGAAATTAACAGGAATAGATATTTCGCCCAAGACCATAGAACGAGCAAGAGAAAACCTAAAAGATTATTCTAACATTTGCTTTGTTTGTGGTGATTTTAACGAATACGGTTTTGTTGAAACCTTTGATGTAATTTACTCATCGCTTACAATGATGCATTTTAAGGATAAAAAACAAGTCATATTAAAAGTTGCCGCATTGTTAAATGATGGTGGTATTTTTTGTTTATCTATTGACAAAAATCAAAGCGAGTACATTGATATGGGAACTCGCAAAGTTAAAATATACCCTGATACACCTGACAACATTATTTCTCTTATAGATGCATCGTCTATGAATGTTGCAAATGTTTTTGAAACAGACAATGCATATATCATTGTTAGCAACAAATAATTAAACAAATTCCAATTTGTCTAACACTGCCGCAGGAACAATACCGAGCGGGGCAGGGTGGTAACGAAACGCGCTGTACCAAGCGCGGATTACCCACGGAGGCATACCCGCCGAATTCCAACTGGTTGAATAATTAACCGCAGCACCTTCTGCAGGTGCTGCGGTTGCTTTTTATAATGGAGGAGGGAGCGAGATTTCGCTCTGCGATAAAGAAATGTCCATATTTTATCCGTAAAGGATATGACTGAAAAGACTGGAGAATTTTTTTTAATTAAGGAGCAATATATGTATCGTAGAGATAGCAGATGTTCTCAAACTGGGCAATGAAGCCCCAATTGGGGTCAGGACAGCCGAATACACCGGCATAGATGATCTCGTCATCTATGATAAATGCGGCCAGCAGGCAACGGCCCGCTGCACCGGTGAAGCCGGTCTTTAAGCCAATGGCGGTTGCCCGATAGAATTCGGGGTGTTGCGAGGATTCGTGCAGCAGCATATTGGTATTTCGCCATGTAAAGCTGCGCCCACCAAGGGTGACGGTATACTGAGGAGTGGCTACCACTTTGCGGATCAGCGGGTCATTCAGACTAAGCTCTGTCAGCGTAAGAAGATCCGCCATGGTAGTGTAGTGATTGGGATCGTGGAAGCCGTCGGGTGTAACGAAGTGAGTACCGTTCATGCCCAGCGCGGCTGCCAGACGGTTCATTTCATCAATACAGCGATTGATGGCCTCTGTGTCGGAAATATCCCTTTTTCCGGCAAGCAAACGTCCGGTTTCTGCCGCGATCACACGAGCGGCGTCGCCGCCGCTGGGAAGAAGCATACCATGGATCAGTTGTTCTACCGTATACACCTCACCGACGGAAATGAAGGCCAGAGAGGAATCCGGGGGGACGGTATAGATGGCGGTGCCAACTGTGATCTGTTGGCTGGGCTCCAGATACTGGAGGGCAACATATGCGGTAAACAGCTTGGTTATACTGGCAGGATAGATCCGGTCCTCCATG
>JAZQXF010000043.1:0-1537 GCA_045632725.1 Candidatus Nanosyncoccus sp. | reverse complement strand
CTTAAGCGGGTGGCGATTGTGCTATCAGGGACTGCTTATGGATAGCAGACTACGCTTGTTTTCTGCAATAGCCCGCAATCGCGGCACAGACAAATTCGGCTGTGCCGGCAGCGTGCGCATCTATATTGCTTTTAAAGCGCGCATGCTGTACATGTACGCGTTCGCATCTTCGTGAGTTACAAGGAATGTGGCAAACAGCAAGTAATCAGAACTTAATTCCTGCCGTCCTTGATTGCAGCTTGGGCTGCTATCAGCAAAAGAGGGAAATTAGCTTTGGTAATAATCAAAAACGGTAATAATATCATTTTTCTTTGCAATTATTGTGCCTTTTCCGTCCAAACGAATATTATCATATTGATTCACTAAATTTATTGCCGCTAATACAACCTCGTTATCACCAACAAACGCAGTTAATGATAACACACATTCTGGAACTCCTTTTGCTACGACCTTTCGTAGTTTGGTGTCATAAATATCCAACAAAATATTTTCAGCAATCCCGCATTTTTCAATAGAAGCGCATTGTTCTTCGTTTAAAAAGGCAAATGTATAATAACGATTTAGTTCACAGCAATCATCTTCACAGTTCAGCTCTGTATCAGGTAGTTTGTTACCTTCCTTATCAATGAGGCAACCATCAACACAAGCTATACCATATTTATTGAATTTAATTTCATCTTCATCATCGCAATAAATATAATCTTCACAATTTTTATCTTCTATTTTAGGTCTTTCGTAGTCCAAAAGCACAACTCCGTTGTAGTCATAAAAAGTGTGCTTATTTTCTTTTTTATTGAAAATACTGTATACAGCATTTTCTTCTTCTATCCAAAAGAATCCATTTGTTTTTATTGAAAAAAGTTCTTTCATTTTTCTCACCTCTTGAATACAGTATAGCACGCCTTGTGTCCGATAAAAAGGACTTTGCAAAGAAAAATCCCCTCGGATTGCTCCGAGGGGATTTGGTTATGCTATAAATCTAATTACTTAGATTAGCCCTTAATAGCAGCCTGAGCGGCAGCCAGACGAGCGATGGGCACACGGAAGGGGCTGCAGGACACGTAGTCCAGGCCGATCTTGTGGCAGAATTCCACGGAGACGGGGTCGCCGCCGTGCTCGCCGCAGATACCGTAGTGCAGCTTGTTGCCGGTAGCCTTAGCCTTGGCAATAGCCATCTCCATCAGCTGGCCAACGCCGTTCTGATCCAGCTTTGCGAAGGGATCGTTCTCGTAGATCTTGGCATCGTAGTAAGCGGTCAGGAACTTGCCTGCGTCGTCACGGGAGAAGCCGAAGGTCATCTGAGTCAGGTCGTTGGTGCCGAAGCAGAAGAACTCAGCTTCCTTAGCGACCTCGTCAGCGGTCAGGCAGGCACGGGGGATCTCGATCATGGTACCGACTTCGTACTTCAGCTCGATGCCGGCAGCGGCGATCTCAGCGTCAGCAGTCTTGACGACCACATCCTTGACGAACTTCAGTTCCTTCACATCGCCAACCAGGGGGATCATGATCTCAGGAACATTGTTCCACTCGGGATGAC
>JAZQXF010000042.1:0-22099 GCA_045632725.1 Candidatus Nanosyncoccus sp. | reverse complement strand
GCTTTCCTCCAATTATTCCTATGCTTCCTTTGGGAGGAGTGGAGATGACTTCTGGTTGCTCTCTCCGGATGACCGGGGCTCCATTGGTGTCGCCGTGTTCCGTGTGGCTCTGTCTGGATATTCCGGCGCACCTCGAACTCTCTGGTCGTATTCTCTCCGCCCCACCATCCACATCTCCTAATAATTTACAATTTTTCAATGTTTAAAATGATAGCAAGGAAGCTTTTAGAAAGTAAGCGGAGCCTCTAGCGGGAGAGACAACGTACAGACCCTCCGTAGTTACGGTTGCTGCGATACGCTGGGTACAGACCCAAGGAATTGAAGTGTAGGTAGTACGCGTAGGAGGGTGAATAGACCGTACTAGACCAGTAAAGTCCGAGAGCTCCGAAATTGTACAGGGTAGTGCCATACAGGTGGCCCGAACGAATAAAGTAAAGAGGAGTAGTATTCATAATGGTAGTAAAGGCATTAGGAGCATAACCAACATCCTGACTACCAAGGAGATCTATACCATTTGGAATAGTATTATCATTGCTAGGGCCGGTGCCGGCACAAAATATAATCATTAATACACATAGATACACCAAAAAGCACCCCTACTGGGTGCTTCTACAATATTTTACTGAATATTAATCTTCTTAGGCGCCTCTGTCTTTTCCTTCTCGAACGTAATCGTTAGGACACCATCTTTCAACTCGGCCTTTACGCTATTTTCATCCTCGCGCACCTGCACGGGCAAAGCAATTGTTCGCGAAAATTCACCCCAATAGCATTCTTGTATATGCCATCTTGTAGTCTGCTCATCTTCACCACCAGATAATACGCCAGAAATTGTCAGAATATTATCAGAAATACTTACATCAAGATCCGACTTAGATATCCCAGCAGTGCGGGCTTTAACTACTAATTTATCGGTGGTTTCATAGACATCTACAGCAAGCTGTCCAGGAAAGTCATCGGTATTTTCCCACTCATCTTCGGCTGATTCGCTTGGCCCTTGGACTACTTCTTCTTCAGCTACAGTCATTTCGCTCTCTGGTTCCACTGGGGTAACCAATTCCTCATCTCCACCCAAAAATGCAGCAGCGAGGTCATCCTCCATCAGCAAATCGTCACTATTTGTACGAGCCATATTTCCTCCACTTATATTGTTATGCTTTATTATAACCCACTCTTATAGTAAAATCAAGAGAAATATGAGTTTTATTGTAAAAAATACAACATTTCCTAACCTTCTAGACCTCCTCGCGCCCCACTCTTGTAGAGGATGTCACCGTATCGGTAACGCTCTTTGCGACCGTTGTAAAAATAACATTATTTTAGACCATATCAACAACCCACCCACACTCAAAACATCAAAATCCTTTCCATCAATTTTCGCCATTAGCGATCGTACTGGCATCGTTAACACCCTCATTCATGAACTCAAATATAATTCCACCCGCGCTCTCGCCATCCCACTCGCCGAAATTTTAAATCAAATTCTTCCGCCCATGCCAGACCAAGTTACCATTGTTCCTTTGCCTACCATTAATAACCACATCCGATCTCGTGGCCTGGACCACACCTATCTTATTGCTAGACATCTAGCCAAACTCCGCCATTATCAAGTATCGAAAGTCCTTATTCGCAATAATAGTTCTGTGCAGGTCGGCGCCGACCGCAAAACTCGCCTCCATCAAGCCAAAATGGCTTATGCAATAAACCCTAATATTAAAATCAATCCAAATACTACTTATATTCTCTTTGATGATGTCTGGACCACCGGCGCCAGTATGCAAGCTGCCATCAAAAGGCTCCGCCAAAGCGGAGCCAAGAAAATCGTAATTGCTCTACTAGCAATTAGTCGCCTCGATCAAGACTGAAGTCTCTTTCTTTTCATCTTCTGAACTTGGCAATGCCGAAATCACAAAGTTCACAATCGCAAATGCCAAGAAAGCAATCACCAAACCAATAATCGCATAGAGCACAGTATTTTTCGCATCTGTCACCTTCTTCGAATCACCGCCGGAAGTTACATAGCGTATACCGCCAATAATCAACATTATTACTGCCACGATACCTACGATGTATAAAATCGTATTTGTTACCTGCTTAAACACACCGGTATCACCAAATAGGTCCGCCGGACATCCATCACATCGTGCAGCCTCTGCGCCTTCCTGCAAAGTAAGTGCCGACACGCTTCCAGAAGCCAATGCCACTACCGCTAGTCCCATTATTAATACTGGTAATATTATCTTCAAAATCCTTCTCATAACTTATATTATATCATATAACACTCAAAAATAACAATTTTTCAAATTGCACAGTATGTAAGTCACCAAACTTATCAACATCGAGCAAACCCAAGTAAAATTCGGGGAGACTAGCTAGGTCTAGCACCGGAAAGTACCGGGAGAAGACCTGATTAGTCGACAAGAATTTTACCTGGCGTGCAGCGAGCAGTTGATGGGTTTAGTGATTCAAGAATTCACGTTACAGTAATTTGTTAAACATCAAAAAATGTTTTGGAATTGATTTTCATTTATTTCATAATTTAATTCATAGCTAGATTCGTTCAGATGGGTGATTTCTTCGGTCGAAGTGCATCTTCTTGGATGAGCGAGACCGAAAAATCGCCCAGATGGGCGAATCTAGCATGAATTTGGCGGAGGGTGAGGGATTTGAACCCTCGCTCCAGGTTGCCCCAGACTAACTCGTTAGCAATGAGTCCCCTTCGACCACTTGGGTAACCCTCCATTCCCCCTATTCTAGCATTTTATAATCTATTCCGCAATATCAAAACTTAACACTTCTGCATATTCCACCTAAAACTTAATCCCCCTAAAACCACAAGTTTGTAAGAAAATTTTCAAATATGTTATAATAAACTCATGGCAAAATCTAACCAAAAGGTCTCTTGGGAAGCCGAAGAATACATTGAGCGTAGCCGCAATATTTGGTGGTACTTCGGACTATTCGCAGTTGGGGCTGGTCTTTGTGTGCTATCGGTATTTTTACAGTGGTGGTCATTTATCGCGCTTATTATCGTTTGCATAATTGCCATATTGGTTACCTCATCACGCCCTCCTCGCAAGATTCAATATTCCCTTGATGGAGATGGTCTTACCGAAGGTGGTAAACTTCATAGATATACCGAATTCCGAGCTTTTGGCGTTTTAAAAGAAGGTTCCCACTTTTCTATCATTCTTATACCTAAAAAACGCTTTGCTATGCAAGTAAAAGTATACTTTCCTGGCGACAGTGGAGAGGCCATTGTCGACATGCTAGGCGCGCGCCTTCCTATGGAAGAAGTCAAATTAGATTTTCTCGACAAACTTGTAAACTTCTTGCGCATTTAGTAAGTCCGTGATATTATAAACATAAGTTTAATATAAAAAAGGTGGGCAAATGTACCAAAATCAAACTACAGACAACGATTTGCAAAAAGCTATCGATGACATCACTAATACTACTAATATTGACCCCGTTTTTTCTGACCCAGTAGCCGCACCATCCTCAGTTCCCGAAGGTGACACTGGTGAGCTAGGTGAAGCAATTGGTCCTTTTCCAGAACCAAAGGTAGAAATGGTTACCCCCAGCCCAGAACCCATCGCCCCATTTGAGCCTATTGACATCCCAGAGCTTAACGTTCCAACCCCAGAGCCGGCAGTTGCCCCAGGCCCCATGCCAATGCCAGCTCCTTCGAATCTAACCGAAACTATACCGATACCCACCCCACCCGCTCCAACCGAAATGGTCAATGTATCAGAATCTATTACTTCCTCAGCGCCAATTATGCCGGAGCCATCAACGGCTGCCCCATCAGTTTCTTCTTTTGCCAACACCAACCTTAGCACCCGCCAAGTTAAAGAGGCTGCACTCAGAGATCTTGTTCCATTGCTCAATCACCTCAATATGACTCCATCTCAGAGGTTCAACATCTGCCGCAACATTTTCGAAGATCTGCGCGACTACACTATACTAGATCAAGCATACCACGCTGCCACCGAAATTACCAACGAAACCGAACGTGCCGAAGCTCTTCTCTACCTCATAGAGTCTATCGACAAAATGTAATTTAGAATACCTCCTAAAAAATAACCCCCTTAAAGGGGTTATTTTTACTGCTGCCCTTAGTACATTTCAGGCATATTATTTGCCGGCTTCTCTTCCGGAATCTCACAAATCAGCGCTCCCATCGTAATTGCCGTTGCCGCTATTGAAGTAGCATTCTTTACTGCCTCTTTTGTTACCTTCGCCGGATCGATCACGCCAGCTTTCTTCAAGTCGACCAACCCTTTCTCTGGAGCCATTACATTGATACCAAATCCAGGCTTGGCAGACTTTTCAACATCAGCTAGCAATGCCTGCGCATTAAGACCTGCATTTTCCATAATATGCACAAATGGCGCCTTCAAAGCATTTTTTACAATCTTCGCACCATCACTATCGGCATTCATTTTGTTTGCCAAATTCACCAATGTTACCCCACCACCAGCTACGATACCTTCAGCTAGTGCCGCCTTAGTGGCAGCTACCGCATCATCCACGCGGAATTTTTTCTCATCGATTTCAGTCTCAGTTGCACCACCTACTTTTATTACCGCTACTTTGCCAGAAAGCGCCGCCGCTCGCTTTTCAAACTCTTCCTTCTCATATTCGGTCTTCGCCATCTCGGCCTGCGCATGAATTAGCTCAATCCTACCAGCTACTGCCTTCGCATCGCCTGCACCCTTAATAATGGTTGTTTCATCCTTCGTAGCAATTATCTTCGTAGCCGAACCCAACACCTCTAGCCCCACTTCCTCCAACTTCAAACCCTTATCTCCAGATACTACTGTCGCATCAGTCAAGATTGCAATATCTTCCATTATTTCTTTACGCCTATCGCCAAAGGAAGGAGCTTTCAAAACTAATGAATTAAATACACCCTTCAATTTATTTAATACTAGTAACGACAGCGCCTCGCCTTCCACCTCTTCCGCTACAATTACTAAATCTTTCTTCCCAGCCTGTGCACATTTCTCTAGGATAGGTAGAATGTCGCTCGCCGCCGAAATCTTTTTATCTGTAATTAACACTAAAGGCTTTTCAAAGACTGCCTCTTGCCTATTCATGTCCGTTACAAAGAACGGGGAAGAATAACCCTTATCGTAGGAGAAACCTTCCACGATCTCCTCTTCCATTTCTAGTCCCTGCCCAGCCTCTACTGTTACTACACCATCTTTACCAATCTTAGAAATTACCTCGGCAATTAATTCACCAATTTTCTCATCACCAGCCGAAATCGTTGCCACCTCTGCTACTTTTTTGTCATCACCTTCAATCTTCTCAGCCATTTTATCAATGCCAGCAACTATCTCGGCCCCGGCCTCTTCAATCCCACGCCTTAGATCCATCGGGTTCACGCCTGCTGCAATTAGTTTATTAGCTTCATTTAGGATATTATAGGTAAGCACAGTTACGGTAGTAGTGCCATCACCGGCCGCTTTATTTAGCTTTTGTGCCGCAGTTTTGATTAATTTTGCCCCCACGGCTTCGCCTAGCGCATCATCTTTATTTGGTAATTCCACCGCCTCTGCCACTGTTACGCCATCATGAGTAATTACCGGAGCACCATACTCTTTCTCTATAATTACATTTTTACCTTTTGGCCCAAATGTTACTTTTACTGCATCGTATAACTGTTTCGCCCCAGATAGCACCTTTTCTCGTGCTTCTGCTTCATAATAAATCTTCTTTGCCATATTTTCTCCTTTTTAAAAGTTTTCCACAGGTTTTCCACAACTTATACTCTATAAAGTTGCCAATATATCCTCTTCTTTCAGAATAATGTAATCTACTTCATCTAGTTTGATCTCTGTAGTCGAATACTCTTTATATACTATCTTATCCCCCTTCCTTACAGTCTCCACTTCCGGCCCCACCGACTCTACCACTGCATAAGCCGGTTTTTCCTTAGCCTCACCCAATAATATTCCCGACTTTGTTTTCTCTAGCGGCTTTTCTACTTTTGCCACCACTCTATCTTTCAACGGTTTTAGTGCCATATTTTCTCCTTTTCTACCACCCATTATAGCACAAAAATTAGCACTTACAACCCCAGAGTGCTAATTCACTAGTGGCAATAGTCTTATCTTAGCTGTTTCCGATAAATACATCATGTCATTTAGCAACCTTGTCATTCTTACCTCTTTTAGGCCATCCATTCCCCAGTCCGTAATTAATCCTACGATTTCTCCACCATATACTCTTAAAAATCTTTTACAACCATCCGACAGTCCCACAAAATCTATTATTTCTGGCTCCAATATTAGAATCATCCTCTCTATTACTTTTAACTCACCCTTCTCTATCAATGCTTTAAAAACTCTTTTGTTCTGCAAAACGAATACTATCGTTTCATAATATATCTTTCGCAAATTTATATCTTCTCTCTCCCTTATCCTTTGTATTAACCTAATATATTTATCCAAAATATAGCCTTCATAATCTTTCACAATCTCATAAACTATCGGATGATGCCTATAAAAAGTCGCTTTATCTACTCCCGCTCTACCAGCCAATTCGTTCACGCTCAATCGTTCGCTACCACATCCATCAAAAAAGGCCTCAAATATGGCCTCTTCTTTTTTATGAAAACGCATATCCTTGAGCTTCTCTTCTGTCAGCCTAAGCCTCATATTCACATTATACTACTTATGAATAATCGCTAAGCTCTGGTATCTCACCATCTTCAAAACCTTATCGTTTAGCCACTCATCCACTGCTCTAGCCACCCCAGGCAAAGCAGGATTATTATAATCATGCACTATTATTACGCCGCCATCGCTCATTTTATTTTCAACCAATTTCAAACTATCTTTGATGGATTCGTACAAATCCCCATCTAGAAACGCAAATGCGATTTTTTCCGGCAAATCCACCTCTGTTAGCTCATTAAACCATGCCTTTTTAATAATTGGTACCGGTAGCCCCGCCCTTAAAAATCTAGCTTTCACTTCTCTTTTTGTTACCATTAGTTCACCCTGCCGAAAATCTTTCCCCACTTCCGACTCATCTTCCTCGCTCTTCTCCGGCAGCCCCTCAAAAGAATCATAAATCCACAACTTTTTCGCAGACTTTTCCACCGACTTTTCCACAAGTTCATCAGATACGGCATCCTTCCGCAATATTTCTGCTAATAGCAGTGAAGTATCACCCCTGTAGCATCCGAATTCCACGTAATCTCCTGACACCTTTAGACACTCAGTCGCCAGTTCCAATATCCGCTCTGTCTCTTTCTCAGTTACCTGATCATTTTTCCAACTCATGGACTTATTATACCTCAGTATTTCTCATCACAAATATCTACTGAGATACTCTCCAGTCGGCGTATTGGCTTTTTTCGCTAGATCTTCCGGCGTACCTTCTGCACACACCATACCGCCCTTCAGTCCACCTTCAGGCCCCATATCTATTACCCAGTCCGCGCTCTTGATTACGTGTAAATTATGTTCAATAATTATCATCGAATTCCCCCCATCCACTAACTTGTTTAGAATTGCAAGTAATCTCTTCACATCATCCGTATGAAGCCCAGTAGTAGGCTCATCTAATATATATAAAGTTTTACCAGTGGATCGCCTTGCTAGTTCTGTTGCCAGCTTGATTCTCTGCGCCTCACCACCAGAAAATGTCGTTGCTGGCTGCCCTAGGCGAATATAGCCCAGCCCTACTTCCTGAATGGTACGTAACTTTGTTGCAATAGATGGAATATTGGCAAAGAATTCCACCGCCTCATCAATTGTCATATCTAATACCTGCGAGATGTCTTTGCCTTTATATTTAATCTCCAAAGCTTCCGCATTATATCTATGCCCATGGCACTTCGGACATGTCACATATACATCCGGCAAAAAATGCATCTCGATTTTATTCACACCATCGCCTTGGCAATTTTCACATCGCCCACCTTTCACATTAAAACTAAATCTCCCCGCCTTATACCCCCGAACTTCCGCCTCTGGCTGCGCAGCGAACAATTCGCGTATTGCCGTAAACACGCCAGTATATGTGGCCGGATTGCTCCGCGGTGTTCGCCCAATCGGGCTCTGATCTATCACTATCACTTTGTTTAAATTTTCAATACCTTCGATTTTCTCATGTGTTCCACTTACTGTTTGCGCCCGATTTAGTCGCGCCAAAAGTTCATTTGCCAAGATATTATTCACCAAAGTAGATTTACCCGAGCCAGATACTCCCGATACCACAGTCATCACCCCAAGCGGAAAATGCACATCTATATTCTTCAAATTATTCTCGCGTGCCCCCACCACCACTAGTTCTTTACCTTTTCTTGCCTTCCGCCTCTTTTTTGGCACTGGAATTGTCATTTCACCAGACAAATATTTACCGGTAATCGAATTCGGGTTCGCCATTACTTCTTCTGGCGTACCAGCCGCCACTAGTAGCCCGCCTTTTGCCCCCGCCCCCGGGCCAATATCTATAATATAATCCGATGCTAGCATCGTATCTTCATCGTGCTCTACCACTAGTACTGTATTTTTCAAGTCACGCAGATGTTTCAAAGTCGCAATCAACTTGTCGTTATCTCTTTGATGTAATCCAATCGAAGGCTCATCCAGCACATATAGTACCCCCTGCAACCCAGAGCCTATCTGTGTTGCCAATCTAATTCTCTGCGCCTCACCACCAGAAAGAGTATTCGCCGCTCGCCCCAGCTCCAAATATCCTAGTCCCACATCTTGCATGAACTTCACTCTCTCCAAAATTTCTTTCAAAATTGGCTTAGCAATCTTTTCTTCCGACTCGGAAAATCCTAAATCTTGATTCAGCACTTCTAGTGTCGCATCTACATCCAAATTACATATATCCATAATATTAAGATCGTGAACCGTTACCGCTAGCACCGCTGGCTTTAGTCGCGCCCCATGGCAAGTCTGACACTCCCTCACCCGCATAAACCTCTCGATATCATGTTTCATAAACTCCGAGATTTTCGGATCGTTATATCTTCGCTCTAGCATCGGTATCACACCCTCGTAAGTCGTTTGATATACCGTGCCATCCGCAAATCTGCCACTACCAGATACCTTCATTTCATACTTCTCATCCCCAGTCCCGTACATAATAATTTGCCGCACCTCTTCCGATAATTCCCCTATTGGCGTATATACATTAAAATTATGTTTCACCCCCACCGCCATTAACCTTTTTAGCCACCAAGAGTCCTGCCCCACTCTATTAAACGGCCGAATCCCCCCCTCCGCAATCGTAAGATTATTATTAAATACCAATTCTGGATCTATCTCCATCCTAGATCCCAGCCCAGTACAAGTCGGACAAGCCCCCTCTGGCGCATTAAAAGAAAACAGCCTCGGTGTCAACTCTGGTATCAATTCATCTGGATGGTCAGGGCAAGCATATCTCTGCGAATAAGTTAGAATCTCCGCATTATCTATCGTAATTTTATTCTCCCCCACCGCCGTTGTCCGATCATTGATCCTCAAAAGCTGAATTATCCCCTGCCCCAATTCCAATGCCTGCTCTATCGAGCCAGCAATCCGTGTTTTCAGTTCCGGATTCAGCACAAACCTATCCACCACTATTTCTATATTATGTCTTTCATTTTTATTTAGCTCTGGAAACTCATCCAATGCATAAATTATTCCATCTACCCTCACGCGTGAAAAGCCTTTACCAGAGTATTGTTCCGGAATATGTAAAAATTCACCTTTTTTGGCACTTACAATTGGCGCTAGTAACATCAGCTTAGCGCCCAATGGTAACTTCATTACCTCATTTACAATGTCTTCCACCGTTCGCCGACTTACCTCTTTATGGCAAATTGGACAATGCGGCACCCCTACTCTCGCAAACAAAAGCCTTAAGTAATCATACACTTCGGTCACAGTCGCCACGGTAGAACGCGGGTTCCTAGAAGTAGATTTCTGGTCGATCGATATCGCCGGCGAAAGCCCAGTAATCGAATCCACATCTGGCTTGTCCATGATTCCCAGAAACATCCTCGCATAGCTTGAAAGCGACTCTACATATCGCCTTTGCCCCTCTGCATACACCGTATCAAAAGCCAAAGATGATTTTCCAGACCCAGAAAGTCCTGTCATAATCACAAGCTTATCTCGCGGAATATCCACATTTATATTCTTCAAATTATTTTGCCGCGCCCCCCGCACCCGTATACAATTTTCATCACCAAAAATCTCCCCCTCTATTTGTTCTATTTTTTTGTCCTCATCTTCTGCCATCTATACATTCCTTCACTTAATAAACCTACATATTATACCCCAAAAATCAACTTTTGTCCAGATTAAGCCAAAGACTTGTTATTGTTTCGTGATAATGTCACAGCAGATTGTTTTATTAAAATGTCACCCTACCAATATAATTTAATATTATGGAAGAAACTATAACACTTACTATAAAACAACTAAAAACATCGAACACTCCAAACCTGTTGTGCTTTTTCTTGCATACCCGTATTTCATATTTTATCAAAAATACCACAGGTGTTATAATATGCATTATGGAAACCGAAAAATCAGAAAAATTTAGTTCTTCAGATGCACCAAAAGGCATCAAAACTTCCAGGCACGCCATCCGTTACCTAATCGTAGGTATCCTAGTCACCGCTTTTAACTATGTCCTTTTTGCAATCTTATCCAATCTCATCATTAAGAATAACGATCTCATCTGGCTTTCCAATTTTATCGCTACCGCCATCACCACCATAGTCGCTTATTTTGCACATTCCCGAATCACCTGGAAAGAACGCACGGTTACTAAGCACTCCGTTGTTAGATTTTTTATCTGGAATGCCATGCTTACCATCGCCATCGCCCCAGGCCTTACTCAGCTTTTTAGCCTTTTTACCCCTCTTTACGAGTTTGTCTACAATATCACTAACACCATACACCTACCCTTCACCTACGAGTTTATCCTCACCACCGGCGCTTTTGCTCTCAACTCTATTGTTATCATGATTATCAATTTCCTCTTTTACGATAAATTTGTTTTTGGCAAAAAGAAAGTTACCCATGAAAAATAATCCCCTCGTGTCAATAGTTGTACCTATTTACAATACCGCCAAGTATCTACCAGCTTGCCTAGATTCCATCATCAACCAAACTTACCAAAATCTCGAAATCACCCTCGTAGATGATGGCTCCACCGACGATTCTTATCAAATCGCCAAAGATTACGCCAAAAAAGATTCTCGCATCAAACTTGTCCATCAGAAAAATGCCGGCCAATCCGCCGCTCGCAACGCCGGCCTCATCAAGTCCACTGGCGATTTTATAGGTTTTATCGATAGTGATGATGAAGTTAAACCAAATTTCATCAAATCACTCCTCGAACTTTACACCGACAATATATCTATTGCTGTCTGCGGACACCAATATAGGCGCCTGAGCAAAGGTACCTCCAAAAATCTCTACCAATCTCCGCTACGCCCGCGCCATCGGCATGAAACACAAAAAACCTACATTTTGCAATTACTCACTCGAGATGGGCGTATGTATTCCTGCAACAACAAATTATTCCGTTCCTCCCCAATCAAAAAACATTCCTTACATTTTGACAAAAAATTGCAATTTGCCGAAGATACCAAATTTGTTCTAGAATATTGCAAGTATACCAAAGGCGAAATAGCCTATACCCCAGCACCGCTGTATGTTTACAATTTTGGTACTGATACCAGTACCATAAAAAAATCCGCCACCCTTTGGCGTAACTGGCAAACCTCATACGATTTCCTCAAATCTTGGCTCGGCCCTCACCCTACCATTAAAGAAAAGTTCTGGCTTCACGCTGTTCATCTTCGTTGGCGCATCTCCTACCTTCGCTCCAAACATCGCGCAAAAAAATCTTAATTGTTCAGAAACTTCAACGTGTCTTTCATTGCATCATCAATCACAAGCTCTGTCCTCCAGCCAAGCTCACGCATTGCCTTAGAAGGATCAGCGTAAAATTCCGCCAAATCCCCATCCCGTCTTTCTGTGATTTTGTATGCCAATTTTTCTCCGCTTGCCTTTTCGAAAGCCTTCACCATTTCCAACACTGAAGTCGCTCTCCCAGAACCCAAATTATAAATCAACACCCCCGGCTCCATCTTATCCACTACGGCTACATGTCCTCTCGCAAGATCTACCACGTGTATATAATCACGAAGACAAGTCCCATCCGGAGTCGGATAATCATCACCATATATAGATAGCTCTTTCATCTCGCCTCTTGCCAACTTCATAATTATTGGCATTAAGTTATTTGGAATTCCATTAGGATCCTCACCCAAAATCCCAGATGGATGATTCCCTATCGGGTTGAAATAACGAAGCAGCACAACTTGCAATGTCGAATCAGCCACTGCGCAATCTTTTAATATTTCTTCAATCGTATATTTAGTTTTGCTATATGGACTCGTTAATCCTCTCCCAGTTTCCATCGTTTCCGTATATTTTGGATTACCCGGATTACCATATACTGTAGCCGAAGATGAAAAAACTATTTTTTTCACCCCATTATTCTTCATGCATTTCAATAAATTTATCGTTCCACCCACATTATTCTCATAATATTCCAGAGGTTTTTTCACAGATTCCCCCACAGCTTTCAACCCAGCAAAATGCACCACTAAATCAAACTCACCTTCTTCAAACACCTTTTCCATCGCCGGCATATCAAGTAGATCCACTTTATGAAACTTTGGCCTCACCCCAGTAATCTTTTTTATATCATCCAACACCGTAATCTTGCTGTTGAGTAAGTTATCTATTATCTCGATTTCATAGCCACGCTCAATTAATTCTACAGCGGTATGCGAACCAATATACCCCATCCCACCGACTATCGCTATCCTTTTCATATGCATATTGTATCATTATATGGTAAAATAACATAATATGAATATACCTCGCGTATTAAACAAAAGAAATCGTATCCTTTTAGCCGAATTAACTAAAACCGATTTCAAATTACGTTATCAAGGCTCTGTATTAGGATATCTATGGGCCTTACTACGCCCACTTTTAATGTTTGCTATTCTCTATATTGTTTTTGCTAAGCTTCTCAAAATTGGCAACGATATCCCACATTATTCAGTCTATCTACTCTGCGGCACTGCCATGTGGAGTTTCTTTACCGAATGTGCCTCTCAAGGTATCCAAGCTATTGTTAACCGTGGCGATCTACTTCGCAAAATCAGCTTCCCTAAATACATCGTGGTAGTTTCCGCCACTCTTACTGCTGTTATTAATATGCTAATCAACTTAGTAGTTATTGTAATCTTTGCTCTTATTAATGGCGTTACCCCTACTTGGAGTTGGCTTCTCGTTTTTATCCCCCTCATCGGCTTATACCTTCTCGCCCTTGGCATCGCCTTCTTGCTCGGCTCTATCAATGTTAAATACCGCGATATCACCTCTATTTGGGATGTCTTGACTCAAGCCCTCTTCTATGCTGTCCCGATTATTTATCCTATATCTATGGTTGCCTCCACTAGCGCTATTGCCGCCAAAATTATTCTTTTGAATCCTATTTCCCAATGCATTCAAGACATCCGCTACTTCCTTATTACCGAAGAAACCATTACCACCTGGAATTATATCGGCAATAAATTCATCGCTTTTATACCAGCACTCATCATTCTAGTATTACTCATCATTGGCGCTCTAATATTCAGAAAAAAATCTAAATTCTTTGCGGAGGAAGTCTAATGAAACACCAAATCGGTACTCGCACAGAGATCTACGACAATGCCAGCGACATAGCTATCAAAGTAGAAAACTTACACAAAAGCTTCAAGCTCCCCACCGAACAAGCTTTCGGCCTAAAGCAAGCTTTCTTTAATCGTTTGCGTGGCATCAAAGGTTACACCGAACAAAAAGTCTTAAAAGGCCTGGATTTCGAAATTAAAAAAGGCGAGTTTATCGGCATCGTTGGCCGCAACGGTTCTGGTAAGTCTACCTTGCTCAAGATTCTTGCCGGCATTTATTATCCAGAAAAAGGCGAAATTACCATTAACGGAAATTTAGTCCCTTTTATCGAACTTGGCGTCGGTTTCAATCCAGAGCTTACTGGTCGTGAGAATGTTTACCTAAACGGAGCTTTGCTCGGATTTTCCAATGAAGAAATGGATAAAATGTACAACGACATTTGGGAATTTGCCGAACTCAAAAATTTTCAAGATCAAAAGCTCAAAAATTATTCATCCGGCATGCAGGTTCGCCTCGCTTTCTCTATCGCCATTCGCGCCAAAGGTGATATTTTATTACTAGATGAAGTTCTCGCCGTTGGCGATGCTGCCTTCCAGCAAAAATGCAACAGTTATTTCGCTAGCCTTAAAGACAAAAAACAAACTGTCATTTTGGTCACACACTCCATGGAAAACGTCCGCAAATTCTGCGACCGCGCACTTCTTATTGAAGATGGCAAAATCACTCTAGATGGTCTAGCCAACGAAGTCGCCGATCAATATTTGCAACTATTTAATTGAGCTCAAAGCTTCCACTATATCAACCGCTCTCTTTTCCCAAGTATTCTGTTCGGCTTGCGCAAGCAAAGACTCTCTCACCTTCTCTTCCCCATGCCTTTTTATTGCTTTTTTTAGCATTCCTTCAAACTCTTTCTTGTCTTTAGCCATGTATACATATTCATAACCTTCGCATTCCCTCAGATCCCTAGTACACACAGTGGGTAGCCCAGCAGCCATATATTCAAATAACTTTACAGGTGAGGTAGCTTTTGCAATTTCACCTTGCTTGAATGGTATTATTGCACAATCAAAATATTTAGCATATTTTGGCAAATCATTATAATTTTTTGCCCCCAAATTATATACATTTTCATTTTTCTTCAAATCAACCGCAGCGCCATTATAATCAATGCCCAAAAGTACAAAATTCCACTCCTTATGGCCCTCTGCGACCTGATTAATCAAACTAAAATCAATCCATGGCGCCAACGCACCATAAAACCCCACAATCGGCTTCTTTTGCTTTGTTACCGCCTTCAAATCCGTAGGAATCGAAGAATTATTTTTTCTAAAATCAAAATGTTCTACATTCACTGCGTTTCTCACCATTATGATTTTATAACGCTTCCCCAAATGTTTTTTTAGCTCATCATATAATCGTGTAGCCGTCACCGTACAGAGCACTGGGTTTAATTTTTTCAAATTATCCCATACCTTCATCTGTATACTCAAATCGCCAGAAATATCCTCGTGAAACTCATCCAAATAATCATAGATGAATTTAAAACCATACTCATCTACCACCTTCTTCAAAATTCTATAATCCGTTGGCATATTATTTGGTGACAAAAAATATTTCTCTGTTATACTAGACAATGCCTCTAGATATGCTTCAGAATTTATGGTTACCAGATTTTTCTTTATTACTCGCATATTATGCACAGGGTTATCATATTCTAGATAAATCACAAAAAAACCTAGTCTACTCAATTGCTGCGCCAAGTGATGAGGACGCTGTTTTAGCCTTAAATCCCACAAAACACTATTTAATACTATTACCCTATCATAAGGCTTAGCCATTTCGCGAATTTTCTTTCCAACCTTTATCATCTCACGATGATGTTTCTTCTCGCATCTTTTTTTGTGAATTTTTCCAAAACTTTCCACCGCCTTCCTTTGGGGTGTGTCTTTCGGGAACAAAACATTAAAACCATTTGCCACCTTTTCCGCAAATTTAAACCTTTTTGAATTGGTTAACTTCAACAAATATTTATTATCCCGCTTCAAAATCTCATTTTCTCGTAAAAGTTTCTTTATCTCCTCATCAGAATATTTCTTTTCCATTTATTTTCCCTCCAAAATTGCATCCACAATATATTTACTTGCAAAACCATCCCCATACGGGTTCTTCGCTCTAGACATCTTTCCATATTCTTCTTTATCTAATAATATTTTTTTAGCTTCCTCATAAACTATATCCATATCCGTACCGACCAATTTCAACGTACCAGCTCGTATCCCTTCTGGCCGCTCCGTTGTATCTCTCAACACCAAAACTGGCTTGCCCAACGATGGCGCTTCTTCCTGCACCCCCCCACTATCAGACATTATAATATACGCTCTCTCCATAAAATTATGAAAATCCAACACATCCAGTGGCTCAATCAGCCTAATTTTATCATTATCACCCAATATTTCTTTTGCCACAGATTGCACTTTTGGATTTAAATGTACAGGATAAATCACTTTTACATCATCAAAATCTTCCGCCAATCTTCGAATTGCCTTAAAAATCCGCCTCATCGGTTCTCCTAGATTCTCTCGCCTATGCGCAGTCACCAAAATCAAACGTGAATCCCCTACCCAATCCAAAACCTCATTTTTATATTCTGGCAAAACCGTAGTTTTTAAAGCATCAATTGCCGTATTGCCAGTTACAAAAACTTTTTGTCCTTTATTCAATTTGCCAATATTCTCTTTACTAATTTCCGTTGGCGCAAATAAATAATCCGCAATTCTATCTATTATTTGGCGATTCATTTCCTCTGGAAATGGCGAATATTTATCATAGGTCCTCAGCCCAGCCTCTACATGACCAACTTCTACCTGCTGGTAAAACGCCGCTAAAGCCGCCGCCATCGCAGTCGTAGTATCACCATGTACCAAAACCAAATCTGGTCTTTCTTTTATAATTATTTCTTCTAACCCTTTCAAAACCTCTGCAGTAATGTACGCCAAAGTCTGACCAGGCTTCATTATATTCAAATCATAATCTGGTTTTATTTTGAAAACCTCCAACACCTGATCCAGCATCCCGCGATGCTGTGCCGTAACGCACACTATCGAATTAATCCCATCACGTTTTTCCAGTTCTTTAACGACTGGAGCCATTTTTATTGCTTCTGGTCTCGTACCAAAAACCGACAAAACTTTCTTCATCTCTTAATTATAGCACATCTTTATGATATAATACACATATGAAGAAAGCACAAAAAACTATTAGCACCGCTCAATCTATCAAGCGCGAAAAAATAACCTGTATCATCGGCTACCTTTTGGTACCACTATTTTTTGTTCTACTTTATTGCTTAATGTTTATGTCATACGAGGATCTTCATCAATCATACACTGAAGCAAACATGTCGAGCCCCGAAATCATTCATAATATTTATTTTTACATTCCGCGCATCGGTGAATTTTTTCAGCACTTAGCAGTCCATAATATGAGTTTATCCGTAAGCCTCGGCCTTGATATTATTTTCCGCCTTCTCACCGCAACCCTAGCTACCACTCTTATTTATTTCTGCACCTATTTTATACTTGGCAAAAAACCTAGCCTTAAATACAAAGACCTCTTAATTTATCTAGGTTGTTTTCTAATACTTATGGTTTCAGAAGTCAGCGAAGTCTTTACATTCCGTTTTTCATATGCCAATAACTACATCATCGCAGCCCTTATCACCGTTACTTTTCTACTGCCTTTCCGTCTCAAAACTCAGCAAACCAAAAAATGGCAAATTTTTGGCATGCTATTATTAGGCATCTTGTTCGGAATGTCCACCGAAATTGGCCCACTAGCCATACTTGCCATTCTATTTGTTTGGCTAATTATCAAAATCATCAAAAAACAATTTCATTTCAAAACCTTTCTACGCCAATACAAGCTCCAGATTATCGGTATCATCGGAGTGTTAATCGGCATACTAATATTCTATCTTGGCGGGGGTTTGAAAGCTCGTACTTCTGGTGGCTACGCCGAAGTCTATGATTATGTCTCAATTTTCAGCATCGTAAAAGGTGACACATTTATCACTATTTACAAGCTCTGGCAACACCTTTGGTTTAATATGAGATATCTCATGTTTGCACCACTCATTATCTGTATCTTCATCCTCACAGAATCTCTCATTGTTAAAAACAATCGCAAAAAAGACAAAAAAATGCCAAATCATATTTTTCTCTATGTCACAATCCTCGCTTTTTGTGCACTATATATGGGGGCATCCTGCCAAATCAAAGTTTTAGATGACATGTATCCTCGCTACATGTTCCTTGTTTACGTTGCCATCTTTATGGCTGTCCTCGCCTTTATCAATTTTCTTCTTGACTCCTTCCGATTGCAAGAAAAACCCCTTCGTATCACCAATATCGTCTTAATAATATTGTCTAGCGTAGCGATTGTAGATATGTCTTTTGCCTTCGTAGTTTACCGCATCCAAATTGGCGACCAACTCTATAAGATCCAATCCAATCCAGGTGTTGGTGTCTTCATTAAATCTAGTTACAATGATGTTACCATGATACCATCACCAATCTTTCGTTTTGCCCAAATGACGCCTTTTGATTGGGGCAATCTCGGCAATGGTTATATGAAATATGGCTACGGCCCCAACCCCAAACAATAGATTTTATTTATAAATTTTTAGATTCTTTCTTATCTACAATATACAGTGGCCTACCTTGAGATTCTGCATGTATATGGGAAATATACAAAGCGGTAATCGCCTGCGAGATTAATACCAACCCCACCAAAAACGTCACAAACACCGCCATCTGTACTCCCCCATCCCAATATAATCCTAATGGGTCACCTAAGATATATTGCTGTATTATAATAAATAGCCCAAGCAGCCCAGAGAGTATAGTAATAATGATCCCAATATATCCAAAGATCACTAACGGCGTCGTAGACATAGATACAAAACTATCAATTGCTAAATTAAATAATTTTTTCAAATTATACGATGGCTTCCCTGCCATTCTTACGCCATATATATAATATATATATTCCTGCTTAAAACCCAACCAATCTATTAATCCGCGCGTTATCCTATTGTGTTCTGATAATCTATTAAATTCTTCAGCAACTGCCCTATCTATCAAGCGAAAGTCTGTCGAACCAGGTACGGTTGATTTATTTCCCATAGCCCCTAACATTTTATAAAATAATTTTGAGCCCAATTTCGGTATTAAACCATGCTTAGTATAATGGTCCCTTACACCAGTCACAATATCCGCCCCTTCTTCCCACTTTTGAATAAACTGCGGAATAATCTTTGGTGGCTGTTGCCCATCCGCATCTATGGTTATAATCGCATCACCTTTGGCATATTTAATTCCTGCCGACAACGCTGGCTCCTTGCCGAAATTTCGCGACAATGCTACCACTTTTACATTTTTATTTTTTACAGCATATTTTTGTATCACCTCCAAAGTCCCATCCGACGACCCATCGTTCACTAAAATTACTTCTGTATTATATTTATTAATTTTCTCCACCACAGGCATCAACTCTATATCTAAAAACTTTTTTATGCCTTCTTCTTCATTATAAATCGGCACCACAAACGAAATCATTTTCATACTATATACATTATACGCTACTTTTATATTTTTACAAATCATCGCTCTAGCCACTATCCAGAACTCTCCCTATAATATAACTTAAACCGCAACATTACTGCAAAAATGATATAATCAAACTAATATGGAATATAGGATAGCTATTATTGTCCAAAACATTATACAGTGGTACTCTATTCGTAAACTGGCCATTTTTCTCAAAAACCAGCCAAATATTCACATAGACATATATTTATATGATCCAAAATCAAGCACAAATGATTTCCACGCCATAGCCACAGAAACGCGTACAGCCATCCTGTTGGATGATTTCATCATATCGCAACCACAATCACAGAACCTAAAATACAAAATTTGCATTGCACCATATTCAAACATGATTACATTAGAATGTCAATACAAACTCGGCTATTGCTATGGCGCCGCAACCACTAAACCCGCTTTTACATTAGACCCATCTGCAAAAAAAGGCTTCCATGGCCTATTTCTACACGACACCTACGGCGCCGAAATTTTTAGCATATATGGAAAAACTTATATTGTTCCTGATTTATATTTGCAACCAATCAAGTGTAAAAATATCGATCCAAAACCAACCATACTGTTTTTACCCACATACCATGAACCAAGCACAATCCCTACGATTATGTCCCTACGAAAATTAAAAAAACACTTCCATATTATCGCTAAAGCTCATCATGGCACTGAAAAGCTTCAAGAAGAAAAACGCATTCAAGATCTGCTCAAAACAGCCACCCACGAACTCTATCCATCATCTTATCCAATACAGAATTTATTTGAAAAATGTAGCGTAGTACTTTCCGATAATTCAGGCGCAGCTATGGATGCACTTTATTCTAATGTCCCCATTGCGATCGCAGCCACCAATATTAATCAAAGTATAGCCGACATTGACACAATTCAATCAATATTGGCATCACGTGGTATTATCCCATATTCCAACACATTAGATACACCATCCATTAAAAAAATCATAACAACCGCAATGTCCACCGAACAACAAAAAATTCAAAAGCAAGCATCAAAACACCTTTTTCCAGTAAAAAATGGCGGAGCGAAATATTGGTTTTCCATCATTCAGAAATATCTAAATGATGAAGTAGACCAAAACTATTGCAAAATACATGATTACATTTTCGACCAATTTGATTCTCTGCGACAAGAAAATATTCAATTATCAGACAAAGTAATTAATTTAGAAAAAACACTCCAAACAACTAAAACACAACTTAATTCCTATGAAAATAGTAGATTACACCAAGCAATTAACCGTTTCCAACACATTATACACTAATCTGAATAACCACCTTTTACCCAATTGCAGGCCACTACAAAATCATTCTCTGTATCAATTTCCCTAGTCCTTATTTTCATTATTGGGAGCGGCAACAATGGTTCCAAAATTTCATAAACATGCCCATTGGTAAATGGCAAGTTTTTTGACTTTATCTGCGCTATTCCAGTCCACTCATACTGGCCATCCATACGAGAAAACCCCGCTACTTTATTGTTCTTAATTTCTGCCAACACCGAATCATCAGACAATATATCAGTCACACCAACAAACTCACTTGGATGTTTAAGAATTTTTTTCATATCATCTGGGTGCACTATAACATCGCCATCTATTGTTAAAATAAAATCTCTCGCATATTTAGCCGCCAACAAAACACTCGCCCCAGTCCCAGTATTTAAATAATCATGATTGAAAACAAAAGTAACATCCCAACGATATGATAACACTATGTCTATTACTTTCTCAGGCTGGTATCCAACCACAACACGAACATCATCCACATCATCTAACATTTTTAGCATGCGTAAAATCATTGGCTCACCACAAACTTCAACTGTTGCCTTAGGTACACCTCGCCCCAACCTCTTCCCGATTCCGGCACAAGATATAATCACGGTTTTATCGGTTATCATAATTTATCCTTTTATCTCCAATAATATTTTACATAGTGTCCGTTCATCATAAACAACATAATCACATACATCCATTAATTTTGAGGCTACCCTTCTTACACCACCAAAACCAATACCAATATTTGCATCTCTTAATAATTTATAATCATTACTCCCATCACCCACCGCAACAATTGTCTTCCCTACAAAATATTTAAGTGGCTCCTCTTTTCGCAATATTTTTTTAATGCCACATACACACCCATCTTTTACCTTAGCTTCAGAACAAAACACATGGTCGCGCATATCTATTTTTTCTATTAATTTTTCAATCCAAACATCCAGATTACTGGTTACTATATAGCAACTATTTTTATTAGATTCCAAAAAATTAACTATCTCACTATTCAGGCGCACCCTAGCCACACGCTCTGATACTACAGAATAAGACATGCCATCTAACATCTTTACTCGTGCCTTAAAACTATCTTCAAACGGAATCTCCCCCATCATAGTGCTCTCAGTCAAAAATCCCATCTCATCACCTTTACCAATTTCATTCGCAATTGTAGGCAATATTTCTTCACCCGTAATAGTCGAATCCAAATCAAACAAGAATACACTCTCACTCATATCTTAATAAGATAATATCACGATATCAATCAATTATCAATTTGTTTGGCTCTTCATCACCCATCTCTGATTATTATTCACATATGAAGTTTTAGCATAGATTTGAATATTGGTATTTCCATCCTGTAGATCTAAGACATATGTTAGCTTACAAGCATTATGAATCGTTACACTGTCATCATTATTTTTTAC
>JAZQXF010000041.1:0-1039 GCA_045632725.1 Candidatus Nanosyncoccus sp. | reverse complement strand
CCCTTATGACCTGGGCTACACGCGTGCTACAATGGCTGGTACAAAGAGTCGCAATACCGTGAGGTGGAGCTAATCTCATAAAGCCAGTCTCAGTTCGGATTGTAGTCTGCAACTCGACTACATGAAGTTGGAATCGCTAGTTATCGCGAATCAGAATGTCGCGGTGAATACGTTCTCGAGTCTTGTACACACCGCCCGTCACACCATGAGAGTTTATAATACCCGAAGCCGGTGGCCTAACCTTTTGGAGGGAGCCGTCTAAGGTAGGATAGATGATTGGGGTGAAGTCGTAACAAGGTATCCCTACGAGAACGTGGGGATGGATCACCTCCTTTCTAAGGAGAAAGGTTTAAATACCTAAAACCAAATTTTATTTAAGAATCTTCCCATCTGTTCTATTTAGTTTTGAAAGACTTTGTCTTTCAATGTTTATATAGTTATAATTTAATAGATCTTTGAAAATTGAATAGTACTTGTCGAAAGTAAAAAAAAGAAATTGTAAGGTTAAGAAACAAAGAGTGCACGGCGGATGCCTTGGCACTAGGAGCCGATGAAGGACGCGACGAACAGCGAAATGCTACGGGGAGTTGTAAGTAAACCGAGATCCGTAGATGTCCGAATGAGGAAACTCACTAGTATGAAGTACTAGTACCATTTAGTGAATACATAGCTATTTGGGGGAACACCCGGGGAACTGAAACATCTAAGTACCTGGAGGAAAAGAAAGCAATTAGCGATTCCCTTAGTAGAGGCGATTGAACGGGGAACAGCCCGTTACCATATGGAGTTACAAAATCTTAATATAGTCGAATGGTTTGGAATGGCCTGCGACACAAGGTGAAAGTCCTGTAGACGAAATATTAAGATCTCCGGTAACAAAGAGTAGGGCGGGGCACGTGGAATCCTGTCTGAACATAGCGAGGACCATCTCGTAAGGCTAAATACTACCTAGTGACCGATAGTGAACCAGTACCGTGAGGGAAAGGTGAAAAGAACCCTTGGCAGGGAGTGAAAAGAACCTGAAACCGTGTACTTACAA
>JAZQXF010000040.1:0-2430 GCA_045632725.1 Candidatus Nanosyncoccus sp. | reverse complement strand
TAATACTGGACCGGATAGTCCTAGTCAGCTTTCCTCCAATTATTCCTATGCTTCCTTTGGGAGGAGTGGAGGATATTTCTGGTTGCTCTCTCCGGCCGACCGGCACTCCGGTGGTGTCAATGTGTTCAATGTGGATCCGGCCGGATACTCTCGCAGCACTCAGATTTTCTGGTCGACTGTTCTCCGCCCCACCATCCGATTCTAATAAGGGATAGTGCTAATGATCTGATTTAGCTAGTGGGGGTTGAAATAAAAATACAGATATACTAGATTGCAAGAACATGAGGCTGTAATTATTAACAATTAACTATGGCAAGGAGAAAGGAGGGGGTTTATATGGGAGTTTCTATTGAAGATATTAAGCTTACAATAAAACTAAAGATTGCTCCTGAGAAGAAGCAATCTAAATAAAACCTGATTTAATCCTACCACACGCTAATTCATAAATCAACCCCACAATAGAGTAATCCAATAATCCTCAAAACTCAATCTGCCCAGCTGGCTGGCGTTTGCCCAACGGCCTCACCAAAGACTCCAATAATAACACCGTAATGTCCGAATTCAACCAACTCCTAAAAGCCTACTCCGTAGTCGGCACCACCCTAAATGATGATGGTATAGATCTCCTTGGTGGTCAGAATGTTGGTTATACTCCTAATGCCTTTACTACCATTATGAATACTCATCCTCTTTACTTTATTCGTTCGGGCTACCTGGGTGGCACTACCCTGTACAGTTTCGGAGCTGGCGGGCTCTACTGGTCTAGTACGGTGAATTCCTCCTCCGGCGCGTACTACCTAATCTTCGATTCCACGGGTCTGTACCCAGCGAGTCGCAGCTTCCGTAACAGCGGAAGGTCTGTACGTTGTCTCTCTCGCTAGAGGCTCTGCTCTCCCTAAGGAGTTTCTTCTTCCAGTACTTTCCGGTGCTTGACCTGACCAGTCTCCTCAAATTTTACCTGGCGTGCAGCGAGTAGTTGATGGGGTTAGTGATTTGGAGATTTACACAATTTAGACTACATTTCTAAATATTTATCAATAAATCCTTCGATCTTGCCATCCAGCACCGCATCCGGGTCGGTCTCCTCATAACCAGTGCGAGTATCCTTTATTAGCTTATAGGGTTGCAAAACATAATTCCTAATCTGTTGGCCCCAGCCAGCAGATTCCCCCGCCCTTAACTCCCCAATTGTCGCCGCATGCTGTTCTAGCTGCATCTGCACCAATTTACCCCTTAGAATCTCCATCGCCTTCTCTTTATTTTGCAATTGCGAACGCTCATTCTGGATTGCTACCACGGTGTTGGTTGGCAAGTGTGTAATCCTTACTGCCGAATTAGTAGTATTTACGCTCTGCCCACCATGACCACCAGAATGGTAGACATCAATCCTCAAATCTTTGTCATCTATCTGCACCTCAGCATCCGCCTTTATCACCGGCAAAATCTCCACCAATGCAAATGATGTTTGTCGCAGATTATTCGCGTTAAAAGGTGAAAGTCGCACCAAACGATGCACGCCATGCTCAGATTTTAAAAGTCCATACGCATTCGTGCCACTCACTTCATACACTACAGTTTTTATTCCAGCTTCTTCACCCTCTGCCCGCTCCAAACGTGTTACCTTAAAACCTTTTCTTTCGAAAAACCTTAGATACATCCTCTCGAGCATACTGGCCCAATCCATCGCCTCTGTACCACCCGCCCCAGAGGTAATCCTTATAATCGCATCTTTGGCATCGTATGGCCCCGTAAATCTCAGCGCCTTCTTCAGCTCCGCAAACTGGCCTTCCATCGCCGCAATCTGCTCTGCAAATTCATCTTTCATTTCCTCATCAGATAGCGCCATTAGCTCTTTCAGATCACTAATCTGCGCTCTAAGTAATTCATACGGCTCCGTTTCACTCTGCAGCTTTGCCAGCTCTTGATTCTTCGCCGTAGCTTCTTCCACATTTTTCCAGATATCCGGCTCCGCCACTTGTTTTTCTAGTTCCCCAACCTTCTCTAACTTCTCTGCAATTTTAAGCTTCTCGTATAATTTCAAAAACTCCGCTTCAAGCGCCACTAACCTCTTTTCCAATTCTTGCATATTTTTCATTATATCACACCATTTCTTATAATTACCTAAGGCCAGTATCGCCATTTCCTGAACCGATGACAACTGCAGAATCATAATCCCTAATACTTCAACAATAATAATTTAGTATATAAATATAATGAATCCATCCCTTAATAAGCCATACTTTATCACCATTACACTACTCCTAATACTGGACCGGATAGTCCTAGTCGGCTTTCCTCCAATTATTCCTATGCTTCCTTTGGGAGGAGTGGAGATGACTTCTGGTTGCTCTCTCCGGATGACCGGGGCTCCATTGGTGTCGCCGTGTTCCGTGTGGCTCTGTCTGGATATTCCGGCGCACCTCGAACTCT
>JAZQXF010000039.1:0-1001 GCA_045632725.1 Candidatus Nanosyncoccus sp. | reverse complement strand
AGAGTTCGAGGTGCGCCGGAATATCCAGACAGAGCCACACGGAACACGGCGACACCAATGGAGCCCCGGTCATCCGGAGAGAGCAACCAGAAGTCATCTCCACTCCTCCCAAAGGAAGCATAGGAATAATTGGAGGAAAGCTGACTAGGACTATCCGGTCCAGTATTAGGATTAGTGTAATGGTGATAGAAGCCATGGCCTATTAAGGAGGCAGAAGTGTACACATGATTCCTTAAATTACTAAACCCATCAACTGCTCGCTGCACGCCAGGTAAAATTCTTGTCGACTAATCAGGTCTTCTCCCGGTACTTTCCGGTGCTAGACCTAGCTAGTCTCCCCGAATTTTACTTGGGTTTGCTCGATATTGATGAGTTTGGCAATTTGGGAACTCAAGTAGGTAAATATCACTTTATATTAATTATTTCTCACAAACTCCACCAACGAATTTAGAAGGTTAAATATTCTTTATAATAATAACCTTACTACTAATGCTACTAACCTTATGCAGGCTCCTCTTTATTTGGCGAGGAGCGGGAATATTAATGGCAGCTATCTTGGTGGTGCGGGTGGTTACGGCTACTACTGGTCTAGTACAGTCTTTAACTCAGAGGGTGCTCGCCGCTTGTACTTCGATTCTGGTGGTGTCAATCCCGAGAACTACAGCAACCGGTACAACGGTTTCAGTCTCCGCTGTGTTCTGCGAGAGTCCTAGTCTCTCTCACTCGGCTCGTCTCCGCAACCCTCTTGTAAAAATATAATATATATACTAGTAAACAATCATTCTTTAGAAATTCTATTAAAAACATAGATTATTACTAGGCCCCCTTAAATAAGCCATACTTTATCACCATTACACTACTCCTAATACTGGACCGGATAGTCCTAGTCAGCTTTCCTCCAATTATTCCTATGCTTCCTTTGGGAGGAGTGGAGGCAGCTTTTGGTTATTTTCTTCATATTATAGGCGCTCCGATGGTATCATTGTATTTTATATACAGCC
>JAZQXF010000038.1:0-88918 GCA_045632725.1 Candidatus Nanosyncoccus sp. | reverse complement strand
TGACTAGGACTATCCGGTCCAGTATTAGGAGTAGTGTAATGGTGATAGAAGCCATGGCCTATTAAGGAGGATGATGAGAATATATATAATAAACAAGCTTATCAACGCGATTTTATAAACATTTTGTGGATTCCATAAGTATTTTTGTGGTTAAACTATTCTCCTCCCACTCAGCTTATGCTATAATAAAACATAACATATGAAAACCCACACTACCATAGTCTCTTCTCTCCTCCTCACAACTCTTCTTACTGGTACCATCCTAGCCTCCACTAAAGCTAATGCCAATATCATCATGAACGAAGTCTCTCTCGCCATTCCAGTCTCTTGCTCTATGTCTAGCACCATTAGTACTGGTAATGATCACATTGCTACCATAGTACCTAATTCCTATACTGAAAACATCGGCATCACCAATCTCAAAGCTCTCTGCAACGACTTCTCTGGCTTCTCCATCTACGCTATAGGCTACACTAATAATACTGACGGTAATAATACTATGCTAGGTACTAATACCAACCAGACTATTGCTACTGGTACCAATAGCTCAGGCAATGCTTCTAATTGGTCTATGAAGCTCACTAAGGTAGAGAACCCCACCAACATAGAAAACCCCACCGGAACGGGGGGGGGGTATTACCTATAACCCAGACAACCTATCTATTCTAGACAACTACGACTCATACCATACAGTACCAAATACTCTCACTAAAGTAGCAGAATATAAAGCTAGTACTGGCTCTTCTACTACAGACCAGACTCTAGGCTCTAACATCCAGACTACCTATGCTGCCTTCATTTCTAGCACCCAATCCGCCGACACCTACATAGGTAAAGTCAAATACCTCCTCCTCCACCCTGCTACTTTAGTAGCAGGCAACTATACTATAGCCTACAATGCTAATGGTGGTACTGGTACTATGAATAGTGAAACCGACATCAAGAACTATGAACCCCATACTCTAGCCCTCAATACTTTCACTGCTCCTACTGGCTATGTCTTCTCCGGCTGGTGTACAGTGCAAGATGCTAATGCTACTAGTACTAATCCCCAAACCACCTGCGATAGTGAATTCTACCGTGATGGAGCAACTATATCCTCCAGCCCTAGTATAAGCGCTACTGATGGTGGCACACTGACACTATATGCTTACTGGCAGACACCATACACCATGCAACAATTCGCTAATGGTACAGCCGATACTACTTGTACTAAACTAAATATTGGTGAGAGAGTAACACTAATAGATGCTCGTGACAGCCAAGAATACACTGTAGCTAAGCTAAAAGACAACAAATGTTGGATGACTAAGAACTTGAATTTAGCTGGGGGGACTATACTATCCTCAGACACTACTGACTTTGTGACTAATGACCCCAACTACACACTTCCTACTACCAATGGCTGGACAACGGCTGATAATGGAACTAAATTGGTGATGCCGGAATCCAGTGCAAGTGGGTTTAGCGATAATAACTATGCTTATGTTTATAATAGCAATAGCGAGCATTGTGGTAACAATAGTCCATGCTATTCATACTACTCATGGGATGCAGCTACTCTTGGTTCTGGCCGCTCTATTTCTACCGGCAATACTAATGTATCTTATAGCATTTGCCCTAAAGGTTGGAGGTTACCAACATCTACTGCTAGCAATGCTAATGCGCAAGTTAATTCAAACTGGAAGACTGGCGACTGGTATGCTTTAGCTACGGCCTATGGAGCCGATTTGGAGAATAGTCATTTAGATGATAGTATTACTACCGGTGGAAACTTTTATAATAATGCTGGGCCCAGCACTGTTCCTAATTTTTCGCTTGCAGGATATTATAGTAATGGTTCATCGATATATGAAGGTAGCATCGGTCGCTATTGGTCTTCTACTTCCAATAATGGAAATGCATATAATTCGTATTTTAGCTCTGAGTACATGGAATCTGCCGGCGATAATCACCGTAGGGGCGGTTTCTCTATCCGCTGTCTCACCGAAGAAACCGTAAACGACTTAACCTATATGCAAGATTTCGCAGCGCTAAGTAATGATACTAAAAACAGAATCATTAATAATATGAAGACCGAAGAAACTCATACACTAAAAGACAAACGTGATAACCAAGACTATACCATAGCAAAACTAAAGGATGGTAAAGTATGGATGACCGAGAACCTAAACTTAGCTGGTGGAACAGCGCTATCGGCTGGTGATACGGATGTGACTACTGCATATATTAATGGATTTACTACTCAAGCAAACCTTACAAAATCCGGCAATACTATATCTCTTCCAGCCTCGGCTACCAAGAATTCTGGTGGTAATGACTTAACTGACAATACTCAGTTTAGCGATAGTAGTAATGCTTATGTGTTTAATTCCGGTAACGAGACTAATTGCGGTGCCAGCGGGCAGGATATCCCGTGTTATTCCTACTATTCTTGGATTGCAGCTACGCTAGGTGGTAAACAGGCTGATGGCAGTACTACGCAAAATGGTAATGGCTACAATGCCGCTGCTAGTATTTGCCCGAAAGGTTGGAGATTACCAACATCTACCACTAGCAATATGGATCCTGCAGCTAGTTCCAACTGGAAGACTGGTGATTGGTATGCTTTGGCCACGGCTTATGGTGCTAATTTGGAGAGTAGATATTATGATGATTCTGGTGCTAATACTAATTTCTATAGCCAAGCTGGACCAATCTCTGCTGTGCCGAAATTTCTGCTAGCAGGTTATTATGGAGATGGTTCGCTCTCTGCTGGTGATAGCTACGGTCTTTATTGGTCCTCTACTTCCAGTAGTAGTACAGCTGCGTGCTATTTGCGTTTTTACTCATCTTTTGTGAGTCCTATTGACCACTATGGTCGTAGGGGTGGTTTTTCGGTCCGCTGTCTATTAAACAATAGCTAAATGGTATTCAAAAAGTAAACACAAATTTACAGAATTAAAATGAGATAAAATAACAAGATGATGTTATGATAGTAATAAGGTATGTTGTGTTGATATTAAGTTAAATTAACATGACATTAACATAACATTATGATTGAATTAAATAAGATAATATAATAAATAGTATGAGCGGTAATGAATTTTTAGTAACACCGATGAACCAAGTGGTAGAGCTGGACCCGGGGCAGAAATGTGACCTGTCTATCACTATTTTGAACCCAACTAATTCAACTGAAAGCCTTGAGTATAAAGCCTATGTAGTGCCATATAGTGTAGTGTCTGAGGGATATGATGCAGATATAGCGACAAGAACAACTTACACTCAAATGGCAGACTGGATTACTATACATGAGCCTACTGGTAAGCTAGCACCAAATGAAATGAAAGAGCTAAATTTTACCATTGAGGTGCCGGAGAATGTGCCTGGTGGCGGCCAGTATGCTGCGATTGCCGTAGAGGTAGACCATGAGAATAAAACTCATGATAATATGGCGGTAGCTAATACGCTAGAGATTGCTAGTGTAGTATATGCAAAGATAGCAGGTGAAACTATTCACGAAGGAGAAATCTTAGAAAATAACGTGCCTGGGTTTTCGACTGCATCTCCAATAACGGTGAGCTCTATGATAGAGAACAAAGGTAATGTGCATGAGGCGGTACGGATAGTGGTGACAGCTTCTAATTTCTTTACCGGTGAAGTAATAGCACAAGAGGGTACTAATAATGGCACCTACGCCGAGCTGGTGATGCCGGAATCTACAAGATATTTTACCAAAGAAATAGATGAGCTGCCAATGGTGGGGGTATTTAGGGTAAAGCAGGATATATATTATAATGGTGCGGTATCTACGGTAGAAAAGAATGTGCTGGTTTGCCCGATTTGGTTTATGTTATTGGTGGCCTTAACTATTGGGACAGTGATATTTGAAGTAGTAAGAACAATTTTGAAGCATAAGAAAATAAAGCAGTATAGTAGAAGAAAATAGAGATTTATTATATAATTAGGATATGCGGAAAAAGTCCGATTTTATTTTAAGATTTTGTTTGATCATAGGGGATGCGTTAGCGTTGATATTGTCATTTGCAATGGCTTATTTCATTCGGGTGCATGTGGATCCGAGGCCGTATGTATTTGAAGCGCAGCTACTGGATTTTACGACAACAATAGTGTTTTTGGTGCCGATAATGTTAGTGATATTGGCGGCATTAGGATTATATAAAAAATCTATTTTTTTGGGGCGGTCTAGATTTCCGGAGAGAATTCGGTTGGTGTTGGCAGCTGTGCTATCTGTAGCGGCATTGATTGTGTACGATTTTTTTGTGGGAGAAAATTTGTTCCCAGTGCGGGTGATGGCGATAACGGCGACCGTATTGTGTTTTGTGTTTCTTTTGGCGGAGCGAATCGCTGTGAGACTACTTATCCGGCAGATTTTTAAGAATGATTATGGTACGAAACGAGCGATAATTATAGGAAATCATAAAAATACGGAATATTTGGCGGATTATATTACTTCTACGCCGGAATGTGGCTATCGGTTGGCGGGAATTGTGGCGAGCAAAAAATATATTCCGCGAGATTTAAAAACTCATCAATATTCGTCACTAAAAGATGCTTTGAGAAAAACGCAAGTGGATGTGATTTTTCAGACAGATGAAAAATCTACAGAATACGTATATAAGCAGGCAATATTGAGGCATTTACTGTATTATTTTGTGCCGAGCGAGACAGCATTGTCTTCGCATTTTGGTGAGCTAGAGCTGGTAGGTAATACACCGGCGGTATCAGTAATGGCTACGCCGCTTTCTGGCGGCTATGCGATAGTAAAGAGACTGTTTGATATATTATTTGCTTTAGTGGGAATAATATTGACAGCAATACCAATGATGGTGATTTGGCTAGTGATTAAACTATCTGACATTAAGCACTCACCGATTTATGCAGATGATAGATTGACTCAATATAATAGAAAGTTTAAGTGCTATAAATTTCGTTCAATGAAGTCTGAGTATTCTGGCATGACTGCGGAGGAAGCATTTACTAAAATGGGGAAGCCAGAGTTAATTAAAAAGTACCGTAAGGATGGGGATTATTTGAAAAATGATCCACGTATTACAAAGATAGGGAAATTTATTCGGAGAACTTCGCTGGATGAGCTGCCACAGCTATTTAATATATTGAAAGGTGATATTTCATTGATAGGGCCGAGGGCTTTGCTGCCTGGGGAATTGCGTGATTATGGTGATAGATCGCTACTTCTTACAGTGAAGTCTGGATTAACGGGCTTTGCTCAGGTATCGGGAAGAAGGGATATTTCGTTCGAAGAGCGAAGAGCGTTAGATATCTATTATGTAAGAAATTGGTCATTGCTACTAGATCTACATATATTTTTCAAAACGATAGCAATAGTGTTTCGGGGTGAGGGGGCAAAATGAAAGTGGCGTTGGTATGCGATTGGCTGACCAATGTGGGGGGAGCAGAAAAAGTGTTGCTATATATTCATCGGCTGTATCCAGATGCGCCAATTTATACTTCTAAGTATGACCCGAAGGGGATTGATTGGTTTAGAGATGCAGATGTACGGACTGGATGGTTGCAATGTTTTCCAAGTAAGATGCGAAGGATACTGGGGCCACTTCGGCAGTGGTATTTTTCACATTTGGATCTTTCGGGCTATGATTTGATTATTTCGGTGACCGGAGCAGAGGCAAAGTCTGTGAAGTCTGGGCGAAAACTTTGTATGGTGAAGAAAAAGAAAAAGAACGTAGGGTGTCCAAATGGAATTCATGTGTCGTATTGTCATGTGCCGACACAGTATTATTGGCAGATGTATGATGATTATGTGAAGAATCCGGGGTTTGGGGTGTTGAACCCCTTTGTGAGGTTCTTTTTTAAGTTGATGGTGATACCGCTAAGAAAGGCAGATTTAAAGGCGGCGCAGAACCCAGATTATTTTGTGACAATTAGTGAATACGCAAAAGAACAGATCAAAAAGTATTATGGACGAGAGGCTGTAGTGATTCATCCGCCGGTGGAGATTGATGATTTTAAAATAAGAGTTGATAAAAGTCAAAAGAAGCAGGGAAATAAAGTCATAAAAAAGCAAGGGGGGGATTCTACACAGGTTGTGGAAAACTTAGATTTGACAAAGACATATATTACTACTTCTCGTCAAGTGAACTGGAAAAGGTTGGATTTGGCGGTGCAGGCTTGCATGATGACCCAAAGAAAAATGCTGGTAATAGGTGAAGGGCCAGAACATAAGAAACTAGTGAAATTGGCAGAAGGGTCAGAATTAGTGGAATTTTTGCCATTAATGAAAAAAGAAGAATTGGCTAGGTATTTAGCAGCAGCGAAGGGTTACTTGTTCCCCAGTTTGGAGCCTTTTGGGATAGCGCCAGTGGAGGCGTTGGCGGCGGGGTGTCCGGTGATAGCATATGGAATAGGTGGTGCACGAGATTATGTGAAGGATGGTGAGAATGGGATATTGTTTGAACCGCAGTCGGCAAAAGCGTTGGCGGAGGCGATTTTGAAATTTGAAAGAATGAAGTTTGATAGAGTAAAAGTTGCAGAGACTGCGGATGGGTTTGGCGTGGGAAGATTCGATAAAGAACTTTTGAATTTTATAGAAGAAAAGGTGAAAGAGAATGGCGAAGGCCGATAAAATATATAGATTTTTAATTTATATATTGCCGGCGGTACTTTATTTTTCTTACTATCCAATAATTAACTTGGGTAGCAATAGTACGATGAATTTTGAGTTTTCTCTGCCGTTGATTTGGTTGGTAATATTTGATGGGGTAGCTTTCTTTATTATGCTACAAAAGAAAATATTATTTCGCAAGTTTGGGCGAAAATGGGTGTGGTTATTATTCCCTACTTTTGTGACATTGTCGGTATTATGGTCTATGAACTCTCTAAGAGGAATTTTGACTGCGGGAATATTGTGGTTGATATATTTTGCGGGATATGCGTTTTGGAATTTGAGGAGTTTATTTAACGAGTTTGGATTTAAAGAAAAATTTTGGAGGGTGTTTTTCTACTCGGCATTATTTGCTTGTGGGTGGTGCTTCTTGCAGTGTGTACTGGATTTGGCAGGCGTATCGCGGGAGGCGAGTCTGATGTGCGCTGGGTGTACATATAAAATGTTTGGGTTTCCGCATCCGAATGGGTTTGCGATAGAACCGCAATTTATGGGAAATTTGCTGCTAGCGCCAGCTTTAATATCGGGATGGCTAATAACGGGTCCTGGCAATATATTTCACTTGCGGCCGCGTCCATCCGGCCCGTCGCCACGGGCGGATGGCGCTAATTCTCGCGCTGCCGCGCTCCGAAATGCCGCTTCGTTGAAATATAGTTGCCACCCGTTATTAGCTGTCTTTATGTTTTTCATTTTTGCGGTAACAATATTTTTAACCTTTTCGCGAGGAGCAATATATGCGTTCATTGTTGCAATGATATTTATGAGCGTGTTTGTGGTGGTAAGAGAAAAACTAAAACGAAAAATGATAGTGAAGCGGGTAGGGATGGTGTGGGGGTTGATGATTCTCTCCTTCTTGTTTGTATTAAATTTGCAAGGGTTGATGGCGCAGATGAGTCCTACAAGTGATACTTATGTTACTGGTGTGGCAAAAGTGGTTAATCATTTGTCGCTTGGCGTGATTGATGTGAGAGGCAATTCTAGTGGCGATGGGGTTTTATCGGAAGAAAAAGAAGTGTCTGAATCGGAAAAAACGGAGGCGCTTGAATTAGAAAAAACAGAGGGAAAAAGTAAAGATGTGGAAAATAAGGGTGAAAAAATAGAGCTTGAGGAGGCGGTATTCGATGGATATGTGGCAGAATCTACCGATACACGAGTGAGGCTGACTGGTGCGGCGGTGGAGGTATGGAAAAAGGATTTTACTACTGTAATGTTTGGCGTAGGACTGGGCGGAGCAGGGCAGGCATTATACATAAATAATCTTTCGCCAGCACCAAAGGAAATTGTGCAGAATGAATATGCAAGTTTACTTCTGGAGACCGGAATAATAGGAATTATTCTTTTGATTTTGACAATAATATTAATAATTCGTGTAGCGGCAAGAAGCCAATTGATGCCGATGATTTTGACACTGATGGTAGCGTATGCGATTACTTTGATGTTCTTTTCTGGACTACCAAATGCGCTGCAAATATATTTATTGCCGGCATTATTTATATGTCTTTACGGAAGAAATTCGTATCGTAAATAGTAGCACCGTGGTTTTTGTAGAATTGCTGAGAAGCTTCACGGCCTTGACCGCAAGTGAATTCTAATTTTTGGCAGCCTTTTTCTTTGGCCCATTTAAGCATTTCTTCCCAGAGGGCGGATCCTACGCCTTGACCGCGGACAGTGCTATCGGTAACAAAATCTTCGAGATAGGCGTTTTTGCGAATGATGGGTCCCATGTGAATGGATAAAGTGGCGATACCGATTATTTTGCCATGGTTATCCATGGCAAGGAGCATGTCGTGGTATGGTGAGGCGATGAGCTCATCGAACCACGTTTTTGGGATTTCGCCGCGATCTTTGCCACTGCGCGATAATTGAACTAATAGTTCCCTAATTCTATTGGCGGTTTCTGGAGAGTATTTTTCTAGTTTGGTAATTTTCATATTTTCCTTTCTATTCATGAATGGGTTCCGATAATGTTTAAATTGTGTTTTCTAACTCATCTCTCAGTTCATTAGATAATTTATTAATAGTATTTTCATCATTCCCCCACATGGTGATACGGATGAGATTTTCGGTGCCGGAAGGGCGAACTAGTAGGCGCCCAGAAACTGGTTGTAGCCTGCTAGTGTATTTTGAAACAATGGTTTGGATTTCTGGATCTTCTAATCGTTGTTTTTGTTCTGGTGTAGCCTCCATAGTAAGATTGGTTTGTGGGAACTTTGTGATGATTTTGGCAAGTTCATCTAGGCTTTTGTTGGTGGATGAAATTACTTTGCAAATCATGAGGGCGGTAAGCATGCCATCGCCGGTGGCTTCACCTGGCAAGATGATGTGGCCAGATTGTTCTCCGCCGATGGGGATATTTTTTTCGCGCATGGCGGCAGCGACATTGGAATCGCCAACCGGGGTGATTTCTATATTAAGATGATTATCCTTGGCCCAATTTAAGATGCCTTGGTTGGCCATTACGGTGACTACGAAAGCATCTAGCTTGAGATAGTTAGTAAGAATGGCAATAATTTGGTCGCCATCTATGACATTACCACTACCATCTACCATTAAAATACGATCGCCATCACCATCGAAAGCGATCCCGAAATCTAGCTTCTGCTCTTTTACGAGTTGCTGCAAACTTTCTAAATGAGTGCTACCGCAATCTTGATTGATGCCGGTACCGTAGGACTTATCTGCGTAAATAAGCTCTACCGTAGCACCAAGTTCTTCAAAAACTGACTTATCTAGAGCGCTAGTGGCGCCATTGGCACAGTCTAGGCCGAAGTGCAGGTCGGAAAAATCTACATTGCCAACGTAGGACTTTAGATGTTCTTTATAAATATTTATAGCTTCATCGTGAAGATTTTCGCGAATAGTAGGGGAGGCGGTGGTATAGGACCTAGGATGATCCAAGGCGTTTTCGATAGCACGGCAGCCGGCTTCGCAAAGCTTTTGAGTGCCATCTGCGGTACGTTCGAAGATCTTGATGCCATTATCTATGTATGGATTATGCGATGCGGTGACATCGATGGCGATATCGAAGCCCATTTTGGTAAAACAATAATTAATGGCTGGTGTAGGCAAGACACCGACATTGCCATATTCGATGCCAAAGGTTTCAAGGGCGACTTCTAAATCTGCTAATATCCATTCGGTAGATTCGCGGGTGTCACCGCCGATGAGAACTTTAACATTATCGCCTGTATAATCTATCAAACCTTTGACAAGGTTGATTAAAAATTCTGGTGTAAATTTGTCGGCTTTTTGGCGGATGCCATCGGTGCCAAAGTATTTCATAATAGACTCCTGATTACTTTGATAGTTAATATAATATCGTCGATTGAGCTGCCACGAGATAAGTCGGCGAGGGGAATTGTAAAACCCTGAATAATGGGGCCAGCAATAGTAAAACTACTAAATTGTTCTAGTGATTTGTATAGAATGTTGCCGCTGTTAAGGTCTGGAGTAATTAGGATGTTGGCTTGACCGGAAATTTGGGAAGTGGGGAATTTTTTGGCAGAAATTTCGGGATTGATAGCGGCATCTAGCTGCATTTCGCCATCGATTTGCCAGGCTGGGTGGTTTTTGCGAATCTCATCGATTACGTAGTGAATTTTATCGAGATCTGGATTCTTGCCGCCACTGCCATTTGTAGAGTAAGAAAGCATGGCGATTCTAGGAATTTCATTGTAGTAGGCTTGGTAAGTTTTGGCGGTGTCTTCTACTATGGTGTACAGTTGTTCTTTAGTGGGGACCTTATTAACTCCGCCATCGGCGATGGCAAAATGTTGATTTCCTCTTTCGCAGATAAAACAGCTGGAAAAATATGGCGACTTAAGTGGCAAATGATTTTTGTAGGCGATGAGAACATCACGTGAGGAGTAGTCTAGGCCGGAAATCATGGAATCGGCTTTTCCCTCTGTTGCCATTTTGGCGGCTTCTTCTAATGAATTGGCACTAAGAAACTCGATGGTGGGGAAGCTTTTGATGACTTCGTTTGCAATTGAGTTGTTTAGTAGCTCCGGGAATACAATTTTCATAGATTAATTGTAGCATAGATAAACTAATTTCGTTCGCGGTTCGCTTCGTGCCAGGAATCAAAAAAATAATTCCAGGCAGATTTTTACCCGTATTGCAGTACAGGGATCAAATCTGTGGAATTATTTTTTGTTCTTGGGCTTGCCCAATGCTCACTAAATTAGTTTATCTATGCCACTATTTGTCTACGACTTCGCCTTCGATAGGTTCATCGCTGTTTGAGTCTTCGGACTTAGTTTCTTCAGATTTGGTATCTTCGCTAGAAGATTGATACATCTTGGCGCCGATTGGCATGATGCGGTCGGATAGATCTTTGGCGGCCTGTTCGAGCTGATCTTTAGTGGCTGATTCATCACTTAGGGTCTTTTTAGCATCTTCGACAGCCTTTTTAATGGTCTCTTTGTCTTCGTCGCTGATTTTGTCTTTGTACTCATCTGGCATTTTTTCGGCTTGGTAGACAGCGTTTTCTAGGTGGTTTTTAGCATCGATGGTTTCCTTTTTCTTTTTGTCTTCTTCGGCATGCATTTCAGCTTCTTTTTGGGCTCTTTCGATATCTTCTTTACTCATGTTGCCGGAGTTTTGGATGGTAATACTCTGTTCTTTGCCGGTACCTTTATCTTTGGCAGTAACATTCAAGATGCCGTTGGCATCAAGATTAAAGGTAACTTCAATTTGTGGTACGCCACGAGGAGCTGGTGCGATACCATCTAGGATGAAGCGGCCAAGGGACTTGTTGTCTTTGGCAAATTCGCGTTCACCTTGGAGGACATGAATCTCAACTTGAGGTTGATTGTCGCTAGCGGTAGAGAATACCTCTGACTTAGAAGTAGGAATAGTGGTGTTGCGATCTATAAGTGGTGTACGAACGCCACCCATGGTCTCGATGCCAAGCGTGAGAGGGGTAACATCAAGAAGAAGTACATCTTTAACATCGCCTTGAAGTACACCGGCCTGTATGGCGGCACCAACGGCTACGACTTCATCTGGGTTGACACCTTGCATTGGGTCTTTGCCGAAGAATTTTTTAACTTTTTCAACTACGGCTGGCATACGAGTCATACCGCCAACCATAACGATTTCATCGATGTCTTTAGTGTTTAGCTTGGCATCTTCGAGAGCTTTTTCGACTGGGCTAGCTAAGCGATCTAGCAAAGGCTCAACTAGCTCTTCGAGCTTAGCGCGAGTGAGAGTATATTCGAAATGCTTTGGGCCATCGGCATCGGCAGACAAGAATGGGAGATTGATGTCGGTCGAGGTGCTTGAAGATAGCTCTTTTTTAGCTTTCTCTGCCTCATCCTTGACACGTTGCATGGCGGCAGCATCATTGGTGATATCAATCCCGGATTCTTTTTTAAATTGATCTACAAGATAGTTAACAATGATGTTATCAAAATCTTCACCACCGAGATGGGTATCGCCATTAGTGGACATTACTTCAAAAACGCCATCACCGAGCTCGAGGACAGATACATCAAAAGTACCACCACCAAGGTCGAAAACAACTATTTTTTCATCTTTCTTAGACTCTAGGCCATAGGCAAGTGCGGCGGCAGTAGGCTCATTGATGATACGTTTAACCTCTAGCCCTGCAATCTTGCCGGCATCTTTGGTGGCTTGGCGTTGAGAATCATCAAAGTAGGCTGGTACAGTGATGATGGCTTCGGTGACAGGCTCGCCAAGGAAAGCTTCGGCATCGGCTTTGATCTTGGATAGGACCATGGCGGAAATCTCTTCTGGAGTATACTCTTTGCCATCCATCTCTACGGCGACACCGTGACCTTTTTTAACTATTTTATATGGACTAATCTTGAGATCGCGTTGAACTTCTTCATCATCAAATTTACGACCGATAAGACGCTTGATGCCATAGATGGTATTCTTTGGGTTGGTAACGCGTTGGCGTTGAGCGACTTTACCCACTAAGCGTTCGCCTTTTTTGGTGACAGCTACTACGGATGGGGTAGTGCGATCACCTTCAGCATTAGTAATGACCTCTGGCTTGCCGGCTACCATGTAGGCAAAGGCGCTATTGGTAGTACCGAGGTCGATGCCGATTATTTTACTCATAATTTTCCTCCTTTTGAAACACTTGTTAGCGTTAATTAATAATATTCTGGCACTCGTGCGGTATGAGTGCTAATTCTTAGTCCATTGTAACAAACTGGCACTCGATTGTCAATAGTGCTAAAATATAATTTTTCAGCCCCTCGATAGCGAGCTTGAAAAAAATTATGTTATAATACGGGGTATGGCGATTGAGAGATTAGTGGAGCCGACAATGGCGGAAGATAATATGGAAGAGGCAAAAATTGAGATTTCGCTTCGTCCTACGACTTTTGCTGAATATATTGGACAAGAACATCTAAAGAGTAACCTGAAATTAGCAATAGAGGCAGTAAAAAAACGAAACGATGGCGCTGCTTTGGACCATATATTATTATATGGCCCGCCAGGATTAGGGAAGACTACGATGGCTGGGGTAATAGCACATGAGCTAGGAGCTTCTCTTCGGGTGACTTCGGGACCAGCAATAGAAAGAGCTGGAGATTTAGCATCGATTTTAACCAATCTAAAAGAGGGGGATGTGCTGTTTATAGATGAAATCCATAGATTGCGTCGAACGGTGGAGGAGGTGTTGTATTCGGCGATGGAAGATTATAAGCTGGATATTGTGATAGGAAAAGGGCCGGCGGCGCGGTCGGTGAGACTAGATTTACCGCATTTTACAGTAATAGGTGCGACAACACGAACTGGTTCACTGGCTGGCCCACTGAGGGATAGATTTGGGATCATTCATAGGTTAGAGTATTATAAAGAGCCGGAAATAGAGAGAATTATCAATCGTACCGCTAAGATATTAAATACAAAGATCGAACCGGAAGCATGTAAACTTTTGGCGACACGATCACGTTTAACGCCAAGGATTGCGAACCGGATTTTTAAACGGGTGAGAGATTATGCCGATGTGAATGGCGATGGTTTTGTTGATATGAGGCTAGCTCAGGGGGCTTTGGATTTGATGGAAATTGATCATTTAGGGTTAGATCCGGCGGATAGGAATATGTTAAAGCTAATGTATGAAAATTACGGAGAGCGACCAGTGGGGCTTACGACTATTGCCGCATTGACAGGCGATGAAACTGCAACGATTGAGGACTACTATGAGCCATATCTGTTGCAGTTGGGGCTTTTGGCGCGAACTCCTAGGGGTAGAGTAGTCACAGAAAAGGGGTGGAAGCATTTACAAGAGTCCAAAAATGAGTTATAATAAGGAAAAGGAGCTTTATGGATGAAAATTTAGCCAAAATTCGGCATGAGCGTAGTGTGAAGGATTTTCCCAATTTAAGATTAGAAGATGATGAGTATGTAGAATTTGCATTTAAGCGAGCCAAGATTTGCTTAAAAATGATTTTTGTTGGAGTAACGGTTGGGTTAACTTTGGTGCTTTTGGCGTTCTTGTTGGTATTAATGAGTCAGTCTATGATAGATGAGATGGGGCGTAATTTTCTGTTTATCCTTTTGGCTGCGCTACTAGCATCAGCGATAATCATCGGGCTCGTGGCTGTTACTATATATAATGGCAACAAAATGTTTATTACGAATAAGAGGGCGATCCAGATGGAAATGAATTCTCTAGTGCAGAAGTCAGTAAATATTATTGATCTAGTTTCTATTGAAGATGCAAGTTTTCGGCAAGATAGCTTACTGCAGAATTTATTCCATTATGGAACTTTTAGACTTGCTACGGTGGGTGATGAGACAACTTATACTTTTAAATATTCAGATATTACTGGTGAAGAATTGAAGGCTGTAACTGATCTTATTTCGAATGCAAAGAAGCGTGGCCGTATGAGGAAGAGCCAAGCTGAGCAGGTAGAAGAAGAGACAGCGGCGGAAGAAGCCGAAGAGGCAAAAGCTTAGTTGCGATTAGATTTTATATAAGTATCTTCTTTTTCGAGATCGGCTTTTAGAATGTATTCTTTGCATTTGCCTTCTTTGCAATTGGCTGGTTCGTAGGAATATGAGCTAAATGAATCTCCAAGGTTAAAACCGAAAGGGTCAGTCCAGAGTGCTGGGTCGATAACTGTGATGTTCTCTTCGGAGATGGTTTCTGGGTAATAACTGTGGTCTTTATAAAAGCTTTCTTCAAGTGCGTAATACATAGCATTGATGGCGGTCTTACGAACTTTGTCACGATCCATGGCATCAACATTGGATTTTTGAATAAAGAGAAGGATTAGCAGTAATGATGCAAAAACTGCAACGATGATAATTTCTAGTATAGTAAAGCCTTTTTTGGATTTCATGGGAATATTATAGCATAAAAATAAAGACCAAGAGGTCTTAATTTGGTAGTACCGACTGGGCTTGAACCAGTGACCTTGGGCTTATGAGTCCCACGCTCTAACCAGCTGAGCTACGGTACCACTTATTTATATTATATCATAGAATTGGGAAAATGGTATATTTGGAGGGATAGATAATCTCCAACCTCGTTACAAATATTATAAATGGGAGTAAACTCTCATTTATAATATTTGGTACACTCGGAGGGATTCGAACCCACGACCCCTTGTTCCGAAGACAAGTGCTCTAATCCGCTGAGCTACGAGTGCGAGTGTTATTTGGTACACCCGGCACGATCGGCTATCTAGCCGGGCGGTGCTTAAAATACTTTAAAACAAAGCAAGCTTTCTTTTAAAGTATTTTGGTACACCCGGCACGATTCGAACGTGTGACCTTCAGTTCCGGAAACTGATGCTCTATCCAGCTGAGCTACGGGTGCGAATGAAAGGTTTGATTAACGCGTCGCAGGTGCGAAGTGGATAATACGGGTGCGTGAATGAATTATATCATATTTTGGGGTAATGAAAAAGCGCAAGGGGTATGCACGGAAGCGCAAGCGTAGTGGTGTGGTTGAAAATGTCGCTGAGGTATGTTAGCAAAATCATATGAAGAATTTATTGGAAAGGAGTCTGCATCAATCGTATTTTTTGGTGGCGATGTGTTTGGGTGTGGTAATAGGTGTGGTGCTTGGGCTAGTATTTAGAATAAATTTCTTTGCTTCACCAATATGGATAGGGTTTACGTTGATATTGATGATGGTGGCATATTTGTGGCCGAGGCTAGTTTTTGTAGTGATAGCATTGATTGCGGGGATGATAATGGCATTTTTTCGGGTGTCTAGCGAGCTAATGGGAGAGAATTATATTCGGCAATTTTATGGACAAACAGTTTTGATTACTGGCGTGGTGGATGGTGATCCGGAGATGGATGAGGGTGGCACAAAAATTAAGTTAGTAAATCTGAAATTTGGCGAAGAAGAAGTGCCAGCCAGCGGAAGTATTTATATTTCGGCAAGATATAACAGCAATGTGGCTAGGTCTGATATGATTACAGTGAATGGGAAACTAGCTGAGGGATTTGGTATATATGCTGGCTATATGTATAAGCCCACTATAAAGAAGATTTTGAAACCAGAGCCAGGCGACTGGGTGTTATTGGTAAGAAATTGGTTTGCGGAGAGGGTGAAGGGGCTAATTTCGGAACCACAAGTTAACTTAGGATTGTCTTATTTATTAGGGATGAAGTCGGGGTTACCAGATGATTTAAGTGAAGATTTACGGACTGTAGGATTAGTGCATATCGTGGTGGCAAGTGGTGCACATTTGTCTATATTGGTAGAGATTGCTCGGAAGATTTTTGGTAGATTATCACGATTTTCGGGATTATTGTTTTCGATCTTATTTGTGATATTTTTTATGGCGATGGTGGGTTGGACTCCATCAATAATGCGAGCAGGAATTATGACAATTTTGACTCTGATGGCGTGGTATGTAGGGAGAAAGATAGCACCGTGGCGGATAATTTTGATAGTGGCAGCGGGGACTTTGTTGGTAAATCCGATGTTTATCATTAACTTGGGCTGGCTTTTGTCTTTTGCGAGTTTTGCGGGGATTATGATTCTGGGGCCAAGGTTTACAAGATTCTTTTACGGAAGGAAGAAGCCTGGGTTTATAGCTGAAACGATTATCACTACGATGGCGGCTACGATGATGACTTTGCCAATAACTTTGTATTATTATGGTACCATATCGTTGGTTTCGGTGATGGCAAATCTTTTAATTTTGCCGACTTTGCCGTATGCGATGGGTTTGGTGTTTTTGGTTGGCGTAGTGGCGGGCATACCTGGTATAGAAATGGTAGTGGCATTTATAGCAACAAAATTATTAGAATTTCATATTGCGGTGGTGGAGTTTTTTGGTGGAATGAAAAGTTTTCTGATAGAGATAGAGCCATATCAAGTATGGGTGTTTGGGATATATATGGCGATATTTATTCCTTTGCTGGTTGGACTTTTGAGGCGAAAAATGTTAAAATTAGGGGAAGTGAATTATTAAAATAAGTTGGAGAAAATATGTCTGGACATAGTAAATGGGCAACGACTAAGCGACAAAAAGCGGTAGTAGATGCCAAACGAGGAGCACTTTTTACGAAAATTGGAAATCAAATTGCGATTGCGGCGCGTGGCGGTACGGATCCAACAATGAATCCATCGCTTGCAATGGTGCTTGAAAAAGCTAGGCATGCGAATATGCCAAAGGCAAATATCGAGCGGGCAATTGCTAGAGCGGCGGATAAGTCGGCGGCGGCGCTTATAGAGGAAGTCTATGAGGCTTATGGTCCTGGCGGGGTAGGTATAGTAATAGAGGTGGCGACAGATAATAAAAATCGTACTATGCCAGAGGTGCGTCATACTTTGGATAAGACAGGTGGGCGAATGGCAGATCCTGGTAGCGTGATGTTCCAGTTCACTAGGAAAGGCGTGATTGAAATTTCTGAAAAAGGTGAGGATGCTTTAATGGTGGCTTTGGAAGCTGGTGTGGAAGATGCTTCGGAAGAAGATGAAGGAATCGTAATCTATACAGCATCTTCAGATTTGATGAAAGTGCGAAAGGCTTTAGTAGATAATGGTCTCACGGTGACTTCGGCAGAACTACAATATGTGCCAAACAATTATGTACCAGTGGAGGGTGAAAATGCGGAGAAATTGGAAAAACTACTTGGCGCGATAGATGATTTGGATGATGTAACCAATGTCTATACAAACGCCGAATAGATTTGATGGTTTAATAGTTGACTTTTTAGCATAAGTGTGATATATTAAAGGTGGGGGATTGATTTTGAGTGTTCTAGTATGTTATAATAATTGGTGGAAAGGTGGCCGAGTGGTTGAAGGCACTGGTCTTGAAAACCAGAGATGGAAACATCCGCAGGTTCGAATCCTGTCCTTTCCGCCAGAATAGCACATCACCTCTAGCGGGTGTTTTTTTTGTTGGGGATTCGAATCTAACGATGCGAATCCTGTCCTTTCCGCCAGAATAGCACATCACCTCTAGCGGGTGTTTTTTTTGTTGTACTTAAATAGCCCCCAACTTTACGTTGAGGGCTATAGTCGTTTTCTTAGGTGGGCCAAGTGGTGATTTCTGGCCAAATATCATCGTAGACAGCTGGAATACGCTTGCGGAACTCTAGGAGCATTGGTATGGCGATTTCGCGCATTTGCGGATGAGCGGCCTTGTCAGCGCGCATACGGAAGAAGTGGCGCCATTCTCGGAGATTCATTGTGACTACTATTTCTGTCTTTAGACTGTTTGGTAGGACACTGCGAGCTTCTTGTGGTGTTGCGCCCATACTGATAAGCTTGAGGTAAGAATCTTCTGCATTCTGCATTGATGCTTGCCAGACTGCGAACTTTTTTGGTGCATCTGACCAAAAGAATGGCCTGATGAAGCTTAGTTCTCCATCGTTACTGTAATTGCAATACCTGGTGGATTCCTGACTGTAGCTGGCGATGCGGTGGCGCACGATTTCGTGCGAGACTCCACGATCACAGATGATGCGGGCGGATACTTTCTCGTGTTCGATAACGGATTCGTGGCCGTTTTCGACTAAACGTTTGACAAACTTGTAGGCTGATTTATCGGTAATGTTTGTCTCGGATTTGTAGCAGGTTCGGCCGGCGGCTTCGATGTTTTTTAATAGTTTTGTGCCATCGAAATCTTCTAACTGGAAACTTGGACTGATGATTTTCATCTTTTGACACCTCCTGTTGGAATTTGAAAACGATAATGATGAAAAAATACATGGGCTATATAAGCCCACTGAGGTAATTATAACACACTTACCAAATAATTTGATTCGCAATTAAGTGGAAATGTGTTATAATGTAGGTATGGCAAGAAAATTTAAGATGCATCCGGTAGCAAAGCAGAATCGGAACAATAATCATAAACATAGTGATAAGCGCAAACATCCACGTTTGAAAAATGGTCGCTAGGGAAGCCTCAGAGGGGCTTCTTTTTTTGTTGATACGGCGTATGAAGCTTGTGTTATAATTTAAGCATGGATGAGAAGGAAGTTCAGCAAAAACGTCGTAATAGCGAGGAGATGGCTACTGCTGATAGGGCTAGAATATTGGGACTGCCCTATTTGGACACTCGTGAGTTTGAAAATGAAATTCCTTTGGTACCGGATTTGTTAGATGTGCAGGAGATGCATCAGGATTTTATTATTCCATTGCAACGTGGAGGCGGTGAGGAAAATTATCAATTCATGGTGACTAGTCAGACCCCGCGGACTTTGATAGAAAGGATGAGGCGCGAATACGGCGATGAGGGTGAGCGAGTAGATTTTTTCTTGATTTCAAATTCGGCATATAAAGTATTTATGCTGAGATATGATCCGCCAAAGGTGATACAGTATGATGATATAAAAATTGCTGGAGAGGGAGATTCGGAGACAATTGCATCAGTTTCGAAGACACTAAATACAGTGCCGGCAGACAAGGTTTTTGATTTTTTACTGGATCAGGCTGATAAACTGGGGGCTTCGGACATCCATATTGAGAATATGAAGGATGGAATTCGGATTAGGATGCGGGTGGATGGGCTATTACATCCGGTGGCAAATATCGATAAGGATAAATATCGGATATTTATGGGGGAGCTAAGTTCTAGGGCGAATGTATCTACGGCTTCCAACAAGCCTCAATCTGGTCATATGCAGCAGGAGATTCATCGTGACAATGCGATGCATCTATTAAATATACGTGTGGAGACTATTCCGACAATGTATGGGCAAGATGCGGTATTGAGGCTCTTTAACTTTGATGAAAGCTTACTGAATTTGGACTTACTTGGTTTGTCGCAAAATGAAAGAGCAGAGATAAATGAAGTAATATCGCATCCTAGGGGGCTAGTGTTAATGGTGGGGCCGACTGGGTCTGGTAAGTCTACTACTCTTTATTCTATGTTGAATGCCTTAAATACTTCTGACAGAAAGATTATTACTCTGGAGGATCCGATAGAATATGGTATTGCAGGGATTTCTCAAATTCCAATTAATACAAGCGCAGGGGAATCGTTTGCTGATGGACTTAGAAGCGTATTAAGGTTGGACCCAGATGTAGTGATGGTGGGTGAAATTCGTGATGCAGATACGGCTAAGACTGCAATCCAGGCATCTATCACTGGGCATTTAGTGTTGTCATCTTTTCATGCGAATTCTACGGCGGCGGCATTTTCTAGAATGATAGATTTAATTGGGGTGAATCCGATATTTGCGAGTTCAATTCGGTTGATTGTGGCTCAGAGGTTAGTGCGCAAACTTTCTGATGTGAAAAAGGCCAGGCCAGCTACGGAAGCAGAGCTAGAATATATACGTAGCGTACTTGGTGGTGTTGATGCTGATATATTGTCGGATTTTGATATGGAGAATCCATTGCTTTATGACCCGGTAGTAACGGATGAAGATCCGTTTGGTTATAAAGGCAGGACGGTAATAATGGAGCAGTTGGTAGTAAGTGATGATATTCAGGCGTTTATCCGTGGAGATATTGCGGAGATAAATACTAAAGTAATAGAAGAGACTGCACGAAGAAATGGGATGTTGACTCTAGAACAAAAAGGGGTATTAGCAGTGTTGCGGGGTGAGACAACTTTAGAAGAAATATCTCGTGTGATATAATGGTAGATATGAGCGAAAAAGTTATTTCTGACTATAATGGTTATGACTATAAAAAGATCTTTTGGGAGGATGCGGATCGCGAATATGAGGATCAGGCGGATCGAATGGCGATACGGAAATTGTTACCAAGGCGAATGGAAAAATTTGCCGACATTGGTGGTGGCTATGGTAGGTTGGCAAATGAGTATTTGAAACGAGCGCGTAAAGTTTATATTTTTGATTACTCTAAGACCGAGTTGGCACAAGCAAAAGAGATCTATGGGGATAAGGTGGAGACTAAGGTTGGCGATATCTACGAGCTACCTTTTAAGGATGATGAATTGGATGGACTAATGATGGTGAGAGTAACGCATCATCTGAAGGATATGGAAAAGGCCATTTCTGAGCTTTATCGGGTGTTAAAGCCGGGTGGAGTAGCAGTGATAGAAGTAGCAAATAAGAGGACTTTACCAAAAATGGCGCGTTATGTAACTGGGCGAAGTAGGGTGAATCCATTTGATAAAAAAGTGGCTAATTATCAAGAGATTTCAAAAAATGGATTCTACAATTATCATCCAAAGTATGTGGAAGAGATTTTTGAGAAAGTTGGGTTTAAACGGGAAAAGGTATTATCCGTATCCAATTTCCGAAGCAAGGGGCTTAAAAAGATTTTTGGAACAAAGAATCTAGTAAAGATGGAAGATTCGGCGCAGCAATTGTTGGCTGGTATAAGATTCGCGCCATCTATTTATTACAAGTTGAGAAAACCAGAAGAATAGAGTATAATATAAAGTAGCGGTGGAGCCATCGTTCAATGGATAGGACCCAGACCCTCTAAGTCTGCGATGTAGGTTCGATTCCTACTGGCTCTACCATTATTTGTGTCAAAATGATAGCATGAAGAATGTAGTTGAAGTTAGAAACTTTAAGATGATGTTTGGTAACAAAGTAGTTATCGATGATTTGAATTTTGATGTAAAAAGAGGGGAGATATTTGGATTACTTGGTGCAAATGGTTCTGGAAAGACTACTACGATTCGTGCGCTTTTAGGTTTGTATACGCCTACTAGCGGCGAGCTTTTGGTGGATGGCAAAAAATATGATCCAGAAGATGCGAGAGTGGTAATAGGCTATTTGCCGGAGGAACGGGGGCTATATCGTAAGGAAAACGTGATAGATACGATGGTGTATTTTGGCGAGTTGAAAGGCGTAGAAGATCCATATGGTTGGTCAGTGAAATACCTGAAAAGGGTGGGGCTGGAAGATAAGGTAAAAGAACGAGTGGAGAGATTGTCCGGTGGGCAACAGCAGAAGATTCAATTAGGTATTACCATTATGAATAATCCAAAGCTTTTAATTCTAGATGAGCCTACTAAAGGGTTCGATCCGATGAATCGTAAACTTTTGATGGAAATAATTGAAGAACATCATAAAAAAGGTGCGGCGATCATAATGATTACGCATTACATGGATGAGGTAGAAAGATTATGTGATAGAGCATTACTACTAAAGGATGGAAGAGCACGAGCATATGGAACAATTAAAGAGATTCGTGGGGAGTTTGGTGACAAGAGTTTGGATGATATTTTCGTGAAGGTCTATGGAGATAAAGATGAGTAGTGGGGCAATATTTAAAGTTTTGAAGTTTGAATTCTTGAGGCAAGTGAAAAAGCCGGCGTTTTGGGCAGCGACACTTCTAATTCCTTTAATGATAGGCGGAATATACTTTGTTAGTTTTATTTCATCGCAGGGGGTAGAAACTAATCCTACATTGGATGAAAATACTAATGTGGCGATTACGGATGAGGCTGGGATGTTTTCTGAACAGGCACCATTTATAATAGATGATGACAAGGAAGTTGGTATAGAAATGGTAAAAAATGGTGAGGTGGATTTATATTTTTATATTCCGGAAGATTTTGTAGAGAGTAAGAAGGCGGAATTTTACCATATTTCGGAAGGGTTGGAAGTATTTAATAATGATGGAAATATACTGAAGGGGTTACTTTTGAATGATGCGGCAAGTAGAGTGGATGATATGGATGTATTGGCTTTGACTGGGCAGTATGAGATTGTGGATAATAAATTAACCATTGAAGGTGAGAATGCGAATGCTTTGGGCAAGGCAGTAATCCCATTTTTCATTGGCATATTATTCTTTATGTTTATAGCATTATGTGGAAATAGATTTCTGATGACAGTAGTAGAGGAAAAAGAAAATCGTATTAGTGAGATGATTTTGACATCGGTATCATCTAAACATTTGATTGTGGGTAAAATAATAGCAATGTTGGCGTTGGGCATGATACAGATTGTGGCAATAGCGGTACCTGTGTTGATCTTGGTATTTTGCAATCGCGATAATGCACTGGTTGGGCAGATTTTATCAATGATTGAGGTTGATCCGTTGATGATTGTTTTGAGTGTATTATTGTTTGCGGTGTCTGCGATATTTTATGCTGGGGTTTGTACGTTTGTAGGGTCGCTAGTGTCTACGGCGCGGGATGCATCGCAGTTTATTGGGCCAGCAATTATTGCAATGGTGATGCCACTTTACTTTATGCAAATGTTTATGATGGCCGAGCCGAGCTTAGTGGTGCAAATTATGACTTACTTTCCATTTACGGCACCAGTGGCATTAATGTTGAGAAGTGGATTTGGTACAATATCGGTATGGGAATATTGTATTGGATTGATAGTAGTAGCGGTAGCCTCAGTGGTGGCAATAAGATTTGCTATTATTACATTTCAAAAGAATGCAATTAATTTTTCTGTTGTAAAGCCGAAATTTTTGAAGAAATAATTATGCAATTGTGTTTATTCTTCTGGAATAATGGCAAGATGAGCTTCATCTAGCTGGGTTTGATCTACCGGTGAAGGTGAATTCATCATTAAGTCTACTCCGGAGCCATTTTTAGGGAAGGCTACGATATCACGAATATTTTCTACGTTTTCTAGAACCATGAAGATACGATCTAGGCCAGGAGCGCAACCTGCGTGAGGTGGAGCACCAAATTTGAAGGCATTTAACATGCCGCCAAAGCGAGATTCAACATAGGCATTGTTGTATCCTAATATATTAAATACCTTATACATGATTTCTGGATTATAATTACGAACGGCACCAGAGCAAACTTCGTAACCATTCATGACCATATCGTATTGATCGGCGACTATGGCAAGCTTTTCGGTATCAGTCTTGGCGGACTCCAAGGCTTTCAATCCGCCTTTTGGCATAGAGAATGGATTATGGCCGAAGTCTATTTTGTGATTATTCTCATCCCATTCGTAAAATGGAAAGTCTATTACCCAGCAGTAAGCGATTTCATTTGGATTTTTAAGACCAAAATGGTCTGCGAAAGAAATGCGAAGCTGACCGAGAACTTTATTAACTTTTTTCCTATCATCTGCACCAAAGAATACTGCATCACCATCTACTGCGCTAGTTTTTTCTTGAATATTGCTAAGCTCTTCGGGAGTTAAGAATTTGGCAATTGGGGATTTGGCTTCGCCATTTGTGTATAATATATAGGCTAAGCCGCCAGCGCCGAGCTTCCTAGCTTCATCGGTAAATTCATCTATTTCCCGGCGAGTGAGGGAAGCACCGTTTTTTACGCAAAGAGCTTTTACACATTCGGTTTTGAATACTTTAAAATCAGTATTTTTGAAGGTATCGGTAAGATCTATTAGCTCCATTCCGTAACGAAGGTCTGGCTTATCTACACCGTAAGTCTCCATGGCAAAATCGTAAGGCAAACGAGGAACTTGGCTATATTCCGGGATGTAGGCTTTGGCTGGCTTGGAATTAATGACAAGTTTTTTGTGGGAAAATTCGGTGGCTAGGGAAATATAGAGGGGTTCGATCTCCCTACGTACGGTCTCGCCATCTTCCACGAAGGCCATTTCACAGTCTAATTGGTAAAAATCACCATATAATCTATCAGCGCGAGGGTCTTCGTCGCGAAAGCATGGAGCGACCTGAAAATATTTATCTACCCCGCCAACCATTAAAAGTTGTTTGAACTGTTGTGGGGCTTGAGGTAGGGCATAAAATTTGCCTGGATGTAATCTGGATGGTACTAGAAAATCGCGAGCGCCTTCTGGCGAAGAATTGGCAAGGATGGGTGTAGTGATCTCGGTAAAGTCATGATCATACATGTAGTTTCTTAAGAAACGATAGAATTCAGAGCGGCGTTTAAGAATATTTTGCATGCTGGGTCTGCGCAAGTCCAAGTAGCGATACTTAAGGCGCATTTCTTCGGATGATTTTTCGCCATCATCATGAGTGTTGACTGGGAGCGGCTCGGATTTATTTAATAACTCTAAATTTTCTACGACTAATTCGATCTTTCCGGTGGGGATATTTGGATTGACTAAATCTGGCTCACGTTCGCGCATGGTACCAGTAGCTTTGAGGACAAATTCATCACGAATGGTTTCTGCGAGCTCGAAAGATTCTTTAGTTTCCGGAGTAATGACTAATTGAATAATTCCAGTGTGGTCGCGTAGGTCAATAAAAATTAGGCCACCATGATCGCGGCGGGAATTGACCCAGCCTTCTACGGTTACTTGTTTACCCAAAAAGTCATTTAATGCATCTACTAAAATTCTCATGGGGTATATTATAGCATTTTTTAAGGAGAAAATAAATGCTTTAGTTGAGGAGATAGTCTAGGAGCATTTGGATGGTAAAGAAGCCAGCCAGGGAGTTGGATTCGTTTAGAACTAGAAAATAGTAGCTATTGGTGCGCTCGATTTCTTCTACGGCGAATTGTAGCGTGTCGGTGGTATGTAGATAATTTACGGTAGGATCAAGGTATTTATTGGCGCGATTGGTTTTTTTGATTTCTAGGGCATTAAGGGCTTCAGTATGGATGATACCGAGTACTTTATCTTTGTTATCTACGACCGGGAAATTAGTAAAACCAGATTTGTAAAGCTTATCTAATACGAGTGGACCAAGAACTTCCTTTTCGCCCACAAAAATCATTTTGCTTTTTGGAATCATGAGCTGACCAACTTTACGCTCATCGAAGCTCATAACAGCGGCGATACGATTGCGGTCACGACCGCTAAGAATGGATTTTGGCGTACGGCGGAGGACATCAATAAAATCGGTAAGAGTCTTGGGGGTATATTTCTGAATTGGTGCGGTGGGTTTTTTGCTACGATATTTTTCTAGTTTTGGGTCAATGAACTTGACAAACTTCCGCATCAATCTTTCGAACATGATATAATCATTATATCATTAAAGGAGTTATATGAAAAAGAAAAAAGGTTTTAGTGTTGTGGGCGCTATTGTCGGGGTGGCAGTGGTGGCTTTTTTGGCGGTTGCGACTTATCTTATTATTGATGGAAATAGTAAAGCGACAGATTTTAATGCATATGATTTTTATTCGGTAATAGGGCCAACTAAGGATAATGGTAATATTGGTGATCATGTAAAAGGTAGCGCGGATGCGCCGGTGTTGATTTTTGAATATGCAGATTATCAGTGCCCGGGTTGCGCCTCGATTAATCCAAAGGTTAATAAGGTAATAGAAAAGTTGGATGGAAAGCTTGCTGTGGTTTACCGTAGTTTTCTTTTGTCTTATCATCAAAATGGTACAGCGGCAGCATCAGCAGCGGAAGCGGCAGGGTTGCAGGGGTATTGGAAAGAATATGCAGATAAGCTTTTTGCTGAGCAGTCAGAATGGGAATATGCTTCAGCTAGTGAACGCACCGAGCTATTCAATAAGTACTTTGAGGAAGTAACTAATGGCAAGGGTGACTTGGAGAAGTTTAATCAGGACATAGCAAGTGAGAATGTATCGAAAAAGATTAGCTTTGATATGGGGATATCGAAGAGGATTGATGTAGGTGGCACTCCGGCGTTTTATGTAGATGGACAATTGATAAATTGGAGCGGTGCAGGTGAGGTAACGATAAACGGAAAGACAATTTCTTGGGATTCGGCAAGGTCTGGCGATGATTTTACGAAACTTTTAAAAGATATCGTGGCGGCAAAATTGAGTGAATAGCTAAAGACAAAAAATAGCTCCTTTGGGAGCTATTTTTGATTGAAGTTAGATTTCAATAAACTCTTGCCAGGCGGCAGGAGGGATGGTTGACTTTTTACGCTCTACGGAACGTTTCAGTCGTTTGATACGCATGTATCTAATTTTCTCCTTAATGTTTATTGCTTTTACGACCGACCCACCTCGCGAAAGACTTGAAGTCTATTGGGAAAATATAAGCAACAATGATTATTCTAGCAAAGGATTTTGAAGTTTGCAAGCATAAAGTATTTTATCTTCTAAGTATACTAAAGGGGTGAGCTAGGGGTAAAATTTTTAAGTGATTATGGTATAATATATATAATATGAAGAAGCGTGGGCGTTTTAAATTTCATCGAGTGAAGACCTGGAAGCTTTGGGTAATATTGGTGCCACTACTTTTTGTGGATGCAACGCTTCTAAGAGTGGATCATGTTCATATGACTGAGTTGCGTGATGCGGTATTGGAAGCGGATAAAAATGAAGATGATGAAGAAATACTGCGAAGCTTAGAAAAGTTAAAAAGTTTTGTTTTTTCTAATATCGTAATAAATGTAGTGGATGATAATGGTAATCAGAAAGTGATGTTTGGTACCGGTCCATTTTATATGGAACACCAGTACATCAGGGCGGCAAATAAGGCTCTAGAGGAGGCAGAAAAAACGATTGCTTCCGATGCTAATCCGAATGGAAATGTTTATCAAATGGCATCGGAAATATGTCGGCCGCAGGCGATTGTGAATGGGTGGAGTTGGAGTGACCCAAATTATATAAATTGTATGGTAGGCGAGATCCAGAAGTATCCAGCAGCGGATGAAATAAATGATACAATTGCGGCGAATCTGCCATCTACAGAATTGTATCGTAAAGAATACGCTTCGCCGCTGTGGGCGCCAACTTTAACTGGGTTTATGATATTGATTACGCTTGCGATAATCGTTGTAATTTTTATTAGAGGAATAGTGTGGATAGTATTGAGGTTGTCTCTATTATTTATGTAATTTAGCTAGATTTACTTCTTGAACCTCTTGACAATTATTTTATAGGGTCATAAGATAGGAATATATTAACTTAAGGAGGAAGCTTAAATGGCTTACGAACATACTAACGGCAAGGGAGTAAAGTACTACCTTCATAAATCTGAAGTAACTCTTCGTGGTGGCAAACCTCAGACTATCTACTTCTTCACTAAGGATGCTGAAGGCGGTAAGGGTACACCATGTGATCTTCCTGCAGACCGGATGGTTTGTGAGAATCCGCGCAATGGTTTCTTGACTTTGAAGAAAAAGGCTTAACCAACGCAAGTTAATTAGGTGCGAAAAAGAGACTGCGACAGTAGTCTCTTTTTGTGTGGGGGAGTGGTAAATTTGAGATGGCGAATCTTTGTCTTATCCAAGTACCTATTATAGAAACAAAAAAAGACCTCAAGGTCTTTTTTGTTTCTATGGTGGGGGTACTTGGACTCGAACCAAGGACACTGCGTGTATAAGACGCATGCTCTGACCAACTGAGCTATACCCCCGCTACTCTATTTTACCACAAAATGCTATAATGGTAAGCATGAGCTTGAAGGATAATTTGCGGCGTACGAAGTTTAGACTGAAACGTGATTTTTTTACGATAGAAAATATGGTGTTATTAGTCGCAATCGTGTTGTGCTTAGTGTGGACATATCAGTCAATTGCAGCGATGTCGAGAAACTGGGAATTGTCGGAGACCTTGGTGACTGAAAAGAAAGAACTGGAGCTTTTGACCGTAGAGGTGGAGGCGGCGGAACTTGAAAATGAATATTATCAAACTGAGGAATACCAGGAATTGTTGGCTAGGAAGTATTTGGATAAAAAGTTGCCGGGTGAAAATATGGTAGTGTTGCCGGAAAATTCAGAAACAGCGAAGAGCAAGCATAAGGTGGCGAAAATCGAACAGGATGAAAGGGTGTATTCAAATTTTGAAAAATGGATGATGTACTTGTTTCCGGGTCATTAAAATTTTAAAATAAAAATGCTTGTGATATAATGTGGGTATGAAGAAGTTTAGGTGCGGGTTTACTTTGGTGGAGGTCTCGCTGTTTTTGGCGATTACGGCGGCTATTTTTGTGGGGATAGCGGTGGGCACACAGAATTCGATTTTCCAGCAGCGTTATAATGATGCCGTGCAGAATTTTGCAGAGTTTTTACGAAGCACTTATTCGCAGGTATCCAATGTGCAGAGTGAGGGGACAGGTAGAACGGATAAGGCTATATACGGAAAGTTAATAATATTTAGGAATGATAATAATAGAAATGCTATTGCTTCATACAATGTGATTGGAAAGATTGAAGATGATTTGGTAGGTGGCGATATTTTAGATAAACTAAGTGCCTTGGATGCGAACGTGATTATACAAGATGATGGTGAGTTCAGGCCAGTTGGATTTGTGGATGAATATACCCCGAGGTGGGATTCACAGATTCAGACCACTGCTGGGTGGGATAATGGTTACGAAGTTTTTAAAGGCATGATTTTAATAGTGAGACATCCGGGTTCTGGTACTATTTATACATTTGCGGATTTAGGCGAGAGTATAGATGTGGATGATATAGTATCAAAATTGGGACCAGGATCCACTGGCGCGGAAAATAGTTTGAGTCCCTTACTCAAAGAAAAGAAGTTTGTAAAAGAGGAGGTGGTATTTTGTGTAAATCCTAATGGTGCGGAGAAGAGTAATTTGAGAAGGGGCATCAGGATTATTGCTGGGGCGCGGAATGCTTCTGGGGTAGAGATTTTGTCGGATGGGGAAGGGTGCAATTCTTAAGATGGTTATGGTATAATAAAGGTATGCGAAAGCTGGGAATGAAGAAGGGTTTTACGTTGGTAGAGTTGTCACTTTCGATAGCTTTTATTGCAATACTCTCGATTACTATAGCTTTGATTATTAATGATGCGATATCGACCTATCGGAGAGGGTTAACTTTGAATCAGATTAATACGGTAGGTATGGACTTGGTGGATGATATGAGGTCGGCAATACAAGGTTCGCCATCTGAAAAGATAATAGAAATGTGTGAGAAACTTTATGGAAATAATAGTGCCCAGGAAGATGCCTGTAAAAGTGACAATGGTCGGAAGTTTGTTTTGGTACGGAAGTTTGCTAATAATTCCAATAAGATAAAAATAAAGGGTAAGGATGTTGTGAATGTGCCGCTTTATGGTGCATTTTGCACGGGTGCATATTCTTATGTGTGGAATTCCGGATATCTTTATACGGAAGATAATTCTGGAGTGTCACGGGCGAGATTATTGTATAAGTATGAAGGGTCAGATTTGGTTGCCGAGAATTTTCGATTGATTAAGGCACGTGATGAGAATAGGAATGCGTGTAAAGGAGCATTAGAAGATGGTAGATATTTCGTGTCTGATTCGAATGATTTTAGCATTGGTGAAGTAGGTGAGGAGCCAGAAGTTTTGCTAAGCGATAGTAATAATAACGCTTTGGCTTTGTATAGTTTATATGCGCCAACGCCAGCAAAAAATGAAGCTAATACGATGTTTTATTCGGTTTCTTTTATATTGGGTACGGTGCAGGGTGGGATTGATGTGATGTCTAGTGGGAATTTTTGCGCAACACCAAGTGAGTATGAATCAAATTTTGATTATTGTGCGATAAATAAATTTAACTTTGCTGTTCAAGCAAATGGAGGATAAAATGAAAAAATTTAAAAAAGGTGCAGCATCGTTTTATATTGTGGCAATTTCTACTTTGATTTTAGTGATTATAGCGGCGAGTTTTGCAGCGGTGATTATTTCGGAGATAGCACGTACCTCCAATGATGATTTAGCGCAGTCGGCATATGATTCTGCGCTTGCCGGTGTGGAAGATGGGAAATTGGCTTTCTATAATTACAGAAATTGTTTAAAAAATAATGCTGAGGGTTGCAGCGAGATTATAAAGTGGTTTGATGAGGCAAATAATTCTAATAGTACAAAGGATAAATGTGATATGGTGGCGGAGATTTTGGGAAGAGAGGTCGAAAAAGATGAGAACGGTAATGGAATGGGTGTATTGGTGCAGGAAAAGACAGGAGCTGGTGGGAATAATTTGCAACAGGCCTATACTTGCGTGGTGGTTAAGACTGCATTAAGTGATTACCGGACAACTCTAACTGGAAATGATCCTACTAAGGTGATAAGAGCTAATTTTGATGGAGTAGATGTTAGCGAAATAGAGTCTATCAGAGTAAGTTGGCAGAGTGATAAAGAGGATGTAGTGAATCAAAATTCGAATTTTGGTAGCAATGGTGGCATTTTTAATACTAAGGCACCGATGCCCCCGGTGATTTCGGTAGGGCTGATACAAACTGCGGAGACATTTAGTTTGAGTGATTTCGATATGACAGTGGGAGATAAGACCGATAGGGGTACGTTGTATTTGGTGCCAACTGATAAGTCTAATATAGAGCCTGTAGATGGGAAATATCAAGTTGCTCAAAATGGGCATATTGGTAAAGAGGGATTTTTGAAGTCTAATGATAAAACTACTACTAATTTACCATATGTGGTTTACTGTGCCGAAAACGATGAATTTGCCTGTTCGGCAACAATAGAATTGCCGGATCCAGTGGGGGGCAGTAGGAATAGCGATACCTTTATGGTGGCTATATCTATGCCATATGCTGGCTCTAGCACGGATGTTAAGCTTGAATTCTGTACTACGAGTAGTTGTTTTGTGGAGAATGGTGAAATAACTGAGGATACAGAATCGACAGCGATATCAATCAATAATACGCAAGTAAGTATTGATTCCACGGGGCGAGCGAATGATTTATATCGTAGGGTGGATGTGCGATTGGATATGGCGGATAATGCAGATCCTTATCCTATGTATGCCATACAGCTACTTGGTAGTGGCGATAGCTCTTTGATTAAGAAAAATCTTTCGCCGATCACGGAGTGGGATTTTTAAGCTTAGAATTTGGTTGGGGGGTATTGAGGTAAAACCTTGACAATTTTGGCGTGATGAGATATAATGAAGATATGTCGTGGGGTAGAGCAGCCTGGTAGCTCGTTTGGCTCATAACCAAAAGGTCGCTGGTTCAAATCCAGCCCCCACAACCAAAATTAATAATCAGTTTTAAGTTCAGCTTGAGTTACCCCCCTAACTCAGGCTGAATTTAGGGCTGATTATTTTTTGTGTTTGACTAATTTTTCAGCGGCTAATTTAATGGTGTAGCTAAAATCGTTGGCGATGTGCGGAGTACTGGCAAGTTCGATAGCTGCAAGTTTATGACGTATGACAAGTGCGAGCTCGCCCGACATGGACTCGGCGTTTGGTGAGACAATACAGCCGCCAATGATGTGATTGGCATGATCGGCAAGAAGTTTGACAAAACCGTATTGTGTATGGAAAATTTTGCCGGCAGAAGTGTCTTTTAGGTAGAAGATGGATTTACTGTATTTACGCTTGCAGTGGATGAGATCGTTTTCACTAAAACCGACCGTAACGATGGCGGGACAGGTGTTGGTGGTGCGAGCAAAACCTGTATAATTAATAATGTTTTTGGATTTACTGCCAAGGTTGGTAGCTAGGAGCTTTCCTTCATAATTGGCGCGTTCGGTGGAGGAGTTGCCGCCAATACAATCGCCTATGGCGTAGATGTTTTTGGCTGAAGTTTGGAAGAATTTGTCAACTTTGATACCAGAAGCAGTGTATTTTACTTTGGCGTTTTCTAGGCCGAGGTCGGTATTGGGCAGACTGCCGGTAGCAAGAACGATGCAGTCCACTCGTACCATCTTTTCGGTGCGATTATTACGGAAAATTATGCGTTTGGATATTTCATCTTGCTCTAGGGCGATGACTTTGCAGTTTGCGAGGACCATGATGCCGAGTTCGTTGGTGAAGTAGTCGGTAATGGTAGTGCTAGCTTCTTTGTCCTCGCATGGTAAAATACGGTTGGATTGTTCCATGATGATGACTTTGGTGCCAAGCTTGGCGTAGTATTCGGCGATTTCGCAGCCGGTGGAACCACCACCAATGACTAAGACAGCTTTGGGGGAGCGGCGAATCTTGATGGCAGTTTCGGGTGTGAGATAATTGACCGTATCAATGCCTGCAATATTGGAAGTATTTGGGCGGGAGCCGGTGGCTAGAATAAAGGCCTGGGAGGTGAATTTTTGATTATCGATAGCAATAGTATTACTGTCTAGGAAATTAACGCGCCCGTGCAAACAAACAATTTTGCTGTTATCGGAGAATTGTCTCGTGCTGCCGCCACCAGAATTAATAATAGTCTTTGTCTGGTGGGTAATGATGGCGGGAAAATTAAATGAGAAATCTTGATTTGCAAACTCGGGAGAATATGAGATCTTGTGATAAGTATGGGCAAAATCTAGAGCAATGCTGTATGGAACATCGCGAGTATTGAGATTACTGCCGCCAAAATATCTATCCTCTACTAGAGCGATACGCTTTTTGGACTTGGCTAAGGTAAGCGCAGCAGCAGATCCGGCTGGGCCACTACCAATAATCATATAGTCAAAATCGTATTTCCTACCCATTTATATTATTTTATCACGATTTTCATAAACATAAGCTAAATCGGTGTTGTATTTCTTGAGTTCTTTTGTGATGGCCCTATCTAAGTCCTTGTTCGTGATGATTTTTTTGGCTTTTAAGGTCTTTGAGACAGCTTTTAGGGATTCTTCGATAAAGATATCGGCGGCACCGGCAGGAATGCCTACGGCTTTGGCATCGATCTTGAGATTTTTAATTAGATTTTTATCGTTAGTAATATCCATTATGCAATAATCCTAAAATAAATAAAGAGAATAATAATTGATATATAGCTGAAGAATAAAATAATGCGGGTGAAGTTTTTATCTTTGATGCGTGAGCGTTCAATGTTAGCGAGGTTGTGGCCAGCCTGAAAACGCCAACGGATAATAAAGAGTGGAATGGTAGGGATTACAATGTAAAGGATAGTGAGGATATAGCTAGGAAAGAACTCTACGGTCATTTCCATGATTTCAGCGGAAGTAATAATATATAGTGGTAGAGTAAAAATTAATTCACAGATGCTAGAGAGGGCGCCTAATGCAAAAGCATCGGAGCGAGATTTTGCAAGTCTGGCATGAGCATCGAGATTCTTGGCACATTTTCTAGAAATGAATAGTCTAGTACCTGGGCCAGGACGAAAGTAGAAGAAAAGGCTCATGATGGCAAGGGCGGCTAGAACACCAACTAGAATCCAGGCAAAGAAACTAGTTTCGGGGCGAAATTGGTAGAAGAAGAATAGGTTAGCCAAATAGTAGGAACATAAAAATAGGCAGGCGGCGGCGGTTTCGGCGCCAATAATAAAGAAAAGTGTGAGATCTGAAGCTCTGGCTTTAGAATATTTACCGGAAGCGTAATGGTTAAGAAGAGCGAAAACACCGGGCTGTAACTGCAAAGAAGCCATGATAAGCATAGACAGGATAACGATTCCTAAGGATATGAAAAAGCCCATGCTTAAATTATAACATGGTGGGGGTTGATTTTCTAGTATTGGTGTGTTAGAGATGGGAACATGAAAAATATTAAAATATTTTTAGGTGGAATTTGTGGGGTGATTCTATTGGGAATGTTGTTGGTGGGCTACAATGTGGGGGCGGTAGAATTTAGTTCAGAGATTCCAGAGATTTATATTAAAGCTATCAATCCGGGATATATGGTAGATGGCAAAAACAATGTCGGAGAAATGATAGAGATTGGCCGCAAAGAATCCGACACACCGATTTCGCTCGCTGGCATGACTATTGGCTATACTAATTCAAGCGGGAACTATGCCGTATTGGTAGAATTTCCCGAGAATAGTCTGATGACTGGCGAGACCATCCTCCTTCGCTTAGCCAGCTCGCCCGAGGGCGAGCTGGCGGCCGTGAACTATAGCAAAACGTTGGCTTTTAAGGGTGGAGTGGAACTAAAAAGAGGCGAGGAAGTGGTAGATGTGGTATGTTGGACAGGAAAAGATGGTTGTTATAAAGACTTTAAATCAGCAACTCCAACATTACTGGCAAGAAATTTGGAGACAGGCGAATTTGAACATATGGATGTAAATAAATATGAGGTTAAATATGATGCTGAGAGTTATTATGTTGATGATGTAAAAGATGATGAAGGTTATGGCCAAGTCGTGAGTCAGTGCAAGGGTTTGCAATTTTCGGAAATTTTAAGTTATTACGAGACTTCCAAAACTGAACAGTTTATTGAGATATATAATTTTGGACCAGAACAAGTTTTGTTGGATGGGTGTCAGATACGGTATAAGAACAAGAATTACGATTTGCATGGAATAGTTGGCGCGGAAGGCCATTATGTATATTATCCAACTGAATTTAGCCTGACAAAGAATCCAACTAATTTTAATACTTTAGAGATAGTAGATGTGGATGGAACTGTGGTAGATATTTTGAACTATCCAAATGGGCAGCGTAAAGGTACTTCGTATATACTAGTGGGATATGATGAAAAGGGTGAAGAAATTTGGAAAGTGACTTATGCAGTGACTTTGGGCAAGCCAAATGATTATCAAGAATTTAGAACCTGTGAGGAAGGAAAAGTCATTAATGAAGCAACGGGTAATTGCGTGAAAGTGGCGGCGGTGTCGGAAAAGGTTTGTGCCGAAGGATATTATTTAAATATTTTGACTGGGCGGTGTAATAAGGCGAAAGTCGCAGAGGAGAAGACTTGTAAGGAGGGGTATTATCTGAATCCTGAGACAAATAGGTGTAGAAAAATAGTACAGAATACGGGGGCAAGTTATAGTTTGGAGCCGGAAAGTTATGAAGAAGAATCTTCTTTTGTAGCGTTATATGCGGTAATTGGGTTGGTGGGTGTGGGGGTAGCATACTTGATTTATGAATTTAGACATGAGATTGTCCGTAGATTCTCTTTAGTCAAAAAATATTTAGTAAGAAAAAAGGAAAAAGGAAAAGACAAAACTAAATAAATAGTTCGCCGTGATTATTGAATGAGAGATTTTTGATATAGTTTGTCGATCATTTCGTTAAATACGGCTTCACGGGATTGATCGCCGTTGATTTCAATCAATAGGCCTAGATCTTTGTAATGTTGGATAACTGGTAGAGTTTTGGTACGGAACTCTTGAAGGCGGTTGTGGAAGGTGGGGAGATCTTTATCGTCGGCGCGATCACCACGGTCACCTAGAGCTTTGGCTGCATTGAAGCGATTTTCAACATCGGCTTCGGAGATGTTGAGAATAATAGCAGCTTTGATTTCGTGCCCGGCGCCAGCAGCAACGGACATTACCTCGCCTTCTTCTCCACTCCAACGACCAATAGAAGAGAGGACTAGCGGGTATTCGAAAAGGTCGCGGCGACTAAAATATGGCAAGACCCATTCGTAAAATATATTAGTGGGGATAAGATTCCCTTTGTCGGATAATTTTTGCCTAGTTTCTTGTTCCATAGCACGGATAATCATGCCAGAAGAGAGGAATTTAGCGCCTAATATTTCGGCAAGTTTGATACCTTGAGTATCTTTACCAGACATGGGTAAGCCGAATATATTGATAGAACCGGTGCCGAGCCATTCTTTTATATTCTGAATTTTTGTTGCTTCATCCATAAGGTTATTTTAACATAAGTTGGGGAAATTAGCACTCTTGTATTTTGGGTGCTAGTTATTGTATAATATGAGGTATGGAAATTACTCAAAGGCAGAAAGAGATTCTTAACCAAATTATTGAGGAATATGCCGAAACGGCTTGCCCGGTGGGAAGCGTGACACTAGCTAAGCTTTTTCATGTATCGCCAGCTACGATCAGGGCGGAGATGGCACGACTGGAGGCATTTGGGCTAATAGCGCAGCCACATACTTCGGCGGGACGGGTGCCTACGGATGCTGGATATAGGTTCTACGTGAATAACTTGGATACATTTGAGGATGATTTTTATGAAACAGATGCTTCCTATGTAATGAATATGCCAGAAGTAAGAATGATTGAAGATGGTAAGTTGGGTCGCAGCAAGTATGCTATGGAAAGAAGGGCTGCTTCTCAGTCTCAGGCTGATGCGGCAATACGTGAGGCGGTAGATACATTGGTAGAGCTGACCGGAAACTTGGGACTAGCAACGATTGGCAGTCAGCTGTATTTGTCTGGTATTTCAAGATTATTTATGCAGCCGGAATTTGGTGATACAAAAAGAGTACAGGCTGTAGCAAGATTGTTGGACAATTTGGAGCCATGGTTGAGGGAAACGGCGCCGGGCGAAGCTTTAAATATTTTTATTGGGCATGAGAATCCGATTGGTAAGAATTCGGGAGTATCGTTGATCGTGTCGAAGTTTCGTTCGCCGTTTTCGGATAATAGCTATGTGGGGGTGCTAGGTCCAACGAGGCAGAATTATTCAAAAGTAATGTCATTAGTAAAGCATGCGGGCAGCATGTTGGAGGATATTTTATGAAAAAAATGATGAAAGATGAAGAAGTTGAGGCTACTTTGAATGTGGGGGATTTGAAAAATTTAAAGGTTGAAGTAGATGCGTCAGAGGTGGAAAATCAGATTGCGGAATTAACCAGCGATTTGCAAAGAACACGAGCGGATTTTGAAAATTTCCGCAAACAAGTAGAATTGCAGAGGGAAAATGCAAAAAAAATGGCGCAGTTGGCTACTGTCTATAAAATTTTGCCACTTCTGGATGATATGAATTTGGCAATAAATAGCTACGATGAGTTGAAGCCACTAACAAAATCTTTGCAGAAAACTTTGAAGGAGCTTAATTTGATAAAGATCCCATCAGATGAGGGCTTGGAATTTAATCCGGATCTTTATGATGCAGTGATGGTAGAAGGTGATGGAGAAAAAGAAGTAATTGCCGAGACTCTGCGGCCGGGGTATTATTATGAGGGTGAAGTCCTAAGACCAGCAATGGTGAAGGTCCGAAAGGTGTGATATAATTTAAACAGAGAAAGGAATTATCATGGCTGAATATAAGTTAACTTTAGAAAAACGTGAAGCGACTGGTAAAAAGTTGAAAGATTTAAGAGCGAAGGGATTGATTCCTTCTGTGGTATATGGTGGTAAAGAGTCGGTGCTTTTAGCATCTGAGTATGTGGCAACCGAGAAAGTACTAGAGAAGGCTGGATATCATTCGCCGATAGATTTAGACATGGCCGGTAAAAAGCATCTAGCGATTGTGAAGAGCGTAGCAATTGACCCAGTATCACGTAAGATTATGAATGTGGAATTTCAAGCTATTTCGGCAAAGGAAGTAGTGGAGGCAACTACCCCTATAGTGATTGTAAACTTCGAAGCTTCAGAAGCATCAAAGACTTATCATTTTGCATTGAACCAAGCAATGGAAGAAATAGATGTAAAAGCGAAGCCGGCGGACTTGCCAAAGGAATTGGAGATTGATGCATCCAATATGAAAGAAGTGGAAGATAAGATTACGGTGGCTGATATAGTATTGCCAAAGGGCGTGGAGCTAGCCGATAAAGAATTGGATTCAGAACAGGTGATAGCATCGCTATACGATCCAGCGGCAGAAGCGGCAGCACGTGAGGCGGAAGAGAGGGCTGAAGCTACTGAGGCTGTCGAGTCGACAGCGGAGGAAGAGCCAGCGAAAGTTGAAGAGGAAGGATCAAAGGAATAATCTTTCCCAACTCGGATTTGTACAGTATATGGTAAGAAAAAATCTCCTTAAATTTGGGAGATTTTTTCATTGTTAAGTTGATAAAATATAATAAATAAAAATGGTCTAAAACTCATTGCATTGGCGAATGGTGTTTATGCTATTTGATTGCTTCTACATTTGCGATTAATCTATCTAAGAAAGCTTGGCGAGCGGCATCGGTATTCTGATTGTTGCCGGCCCAGGTGTGGAGAGCGGGGGATTGTAGAGCGCGGGCGAAAGAGAAAGTGATTGGCCAGGGGAAGGGGCCGTTTTCTTTGATCGCGGCGAGGTTAGTGGTAGATTGTTCGACTGTTTGGCCACCGGAGAGAAAGACTATACCGGCGAGTTCGGCAGGAACGTGTTCCTTTAGGACTTTGGCGGTGATTTCTCCTACTTCTTCTGGGGTGGATGGCTGATTATAGTTTTTGCCAGCTAGAACCATATTGACCTTGAGGATGCAAGCGCGTAAGTTTACTCCGAAATCGGCTAGTTTGGTGAAGAGTGTATCTAGGATATGGCTAGTGACTTCGGCGTTTTGCTTGATAGAATAATATCCATCATAAACAACTTCTGGCTCAACAATGGGTACGAGGCCGGCTGATTGGCATTTTTTGGCGTATTCGGCAAGAATACGGCAGTTTTCATTGATAGCTTTATCGGTAGGGGTAATAATATTTCCAGAAACAGAAAGATGAATTTCGAAAGCGGCGCGCCATTTGGCAAAACGGAGGCCGGCTACGAAATATTCTTGCAATCTTTCATCTAGTTCATCTAAACCTCTAGTGTAAGTTTCTAAGGAATTATCGAAATTGACTAGGCCTTGATCCACTTTAATACCAGGTATGATACGGCGAGTGGTGAGGAAATCGACATAATTTTGACCATTATCGGCGAGTTGCTTGGTGGTTTCATCAAAGAGAATAATACCATTGAGATATTGTTCTATATTTGGCGTAGTGAAGAAGATATTGCGATAATCACGGCGATTTTCGTAGGTATCAGGAATATTAAGTTCGGCAAATTTCTTTTTGATGGAGCCACCGGATTCATCAGCGGCAAGAATGCCTTTATCTTTCAAAACCAAACTTGCAGCAATGAGCTCGAGATTGTCACTTGATGTGGTGTTTGCGGCTATCTCTTGAAGCTCTTTGAGTGTAAGGGTGGAATTAAGCTTGGAATTTTCGATATTGATGCGGGCTAGATTTAGGCTATCTTCTACAGATTGACCAAGCACAAAGCCGCCGAGAATAGTAGCTGAGGCGATTGAATACAGAGATAAGTGCGTAAAGATGTCTATGCGGCTAGGGGAAATTGATTCGGAGATATCTGAGTAAGAAAGCTTGGTCTCGGATAGATGGATGATTTTTTCTGGTGAAAGATCGGATAATGCAAGCGCGTTTTGAAGTTCCGAATTATCTCTGTTATCTTCCAAAAAGATGAGACTTGAACGGGGGATAAGTTCGTTTAGGTTGGGGTTTTTAAAATTACGGACATAGATGACTAATTTGGTGTTTGCAGAGATGTCGAGATAGGCTTGGATTTTGGCGCTAGCATCAGTAGTAAGCTCGGCGGAGCGGTCTATATAGAGATAATCTACCGGCTCAGCGGGGGGGGAGAAATCGGTGGGGTGATATTTGCTAGGTACTATGTAACTGGTTCTCCCGTCGGCTATTAGGATATAACGGTAAGTCTCGGCGGCCGATGCGAGGGTGAGTCCATCGTTTTCTAGCTGTAAGTTGGAGCCAGAAATAGCAGTAGGGATGCCTATTTTTTGCAAGACTTCTAAAGAGATGGCAGCACCGCCTAGACTGGAATTGCGGTTAAAAAAGTGGTGCTCGCTGGAATCAAAGCTGATATCTAGCCATTGAGTATTGTTGTCATCGGTCTCTAATTGCTCGGAACGGTTGTCTATATTGAGATAAACATCCTTGAGGACATTCCCCACCACCAAAATATTCATGCTTTAATTATAACACACCCAGAATACCGCGTAAACTATAGGCGGTGTCTTCGTGATTGCGCACGGTGATGGTATCAATGCCCATCTGGACTACTGGGTAATCGTTGCCGCCGGGCTGAGTCATGTCGCCAAAGTAGAGAATATCCTCTTTTTTAACATCTAGTTCTTCTAATAGATGAGTCATCCCGAATACCTTATTCATGCCAGGGGTGATGGCGTTGATAGAAGTGGTGCCACCGATCTCGTATTCGAACTCGGGCGCGAGCTCGCGACAGCGAGCGCAAATTGCTTCACGCTTCTTGTGATCTGGATCCCAAGCGTATTTCTCCTCGGTGCCGGCTTTTTGACCGAGAGCAGAGAAGGTGACTTGGGAGAGGCGATTTTCGATGATTTCATCACCTTCTTTTAATTTATCTTCTTCCCAATATCCTAGCTCGCGAGCGGCTTTTTCGATAGTCTCGGTGATTTTGGTGACTTGTTCTTCTGTGAGGGGGTAGTTATATACTTGGACCCAGTCTTTTTTGGAGACATCATAGCGATAATATTGTGTTCCTTGAGCTACGAAAAGATGTAAGTGGCTAAGCTGCTCTGGGGTGGGGTTAGGTAAACGGTCTACTATTTGAATAAGAAATTGATCGAACTTTTGGCCCGAAATGGGGCAAATTTCGAAATGGTCTAGACATTTTACTAATAAATCAGCGATATCATCAGTAATTGGTGTCTTGGCCACGTTTAAGGTTTGATCTATGTCGAATGCTAAAACTTTTTTCATATGCTATAATTGTAGCATGAAAACTTATATCGTGGGCAATTGGAAGTTAAATTTTACAGTGGGGGAGGCTTCTATCTATCTTCATAAGCTGTTAAAAGCTTTGCCAAATTATAGAGATCTAGAGGTAGTGGTGGCACCGCCAACAATAGCTTTGCAACCGTTGTCTTTGCAAGTAGACAGACACAAGGTAAAGCTAGCGGTACAGAATGCTTTCTATAGGGATTATGGGGCTTTTACGGGCGAGACTTCTTTTTCGCAACTGAGAGGAATGGTGGATTATGCGATTATTGGACATTCGGAACGGAGATATATATTCAGAGAAGATGATAAGATGGTGCAGAAAAAAGTGGCGGCGGCGATTCGGAATAAGATTACGCCAATACTATGTATAGGTGAGATAGAGAGCGAGCGGACATTTGGAGAGACAGCAGATGTGATTCGTGATCAATTGGTTGGTGGGTTAGCTGAAGTAGCGGATGATGATATTAATAAGGTAATAGTGGCGTATGAGCCAGTGTGGGCGATTTCTAGTGCTAAGTCGGCTAAGTTGGCCGCTCCAGATGAGGTAGCCGAAGCGGTGGGGCTAGTTCGTAAGATTTTACAGGAAATGTATGGTAAAGCGGGTGAAGAAGTTCCGGTGTTATTTGGTGGTAGTGTCAATTCTGCTAATGCGGGAGCATATTTGACAGTGCCAGGGGTAAATGGTTTGTTAATGGGCGGTTCGAGCTTGATTCTGGGGGAGTTCATTGATATAATCGAAATAGCTAAAAGAGTGAGATAATGAATAAAAAATATATTGATTTTGTTCCATCTAGAGTGGCTAAGGCGCCATCGGCTATTGCTACGGCAAAAAAGCCGACAGGGAAAAAGACAGTGGATTCCGATGTATGGGCAGGGGCGGCGAAATCAAGAATGGTATATGAAGAGCTAGTATTAGAAGATGATGATTTAAGAATAGGTGCAGAAACATTTGCACTGAGAAAAGAGCCAAAGTATGGCGTGATTGAAGATTTTCAGTCGAAGTTTGTGAAGACAGAGGTACAAAAGCGGCCATTGTCTAGTGGGCAGCCCAGGGATGCTAAGGGTGATTTGGCGGAAGCAAAGTCGGTAAAAATAGCCGCAAAAAAGCTAGCTAGGCCTGTGGAAAAGCCTGTGGAAAAGTCCAAACAAACAGAGGAGAAAGCGGAAGATAAGTCTAAGATGAAGATTCCAAAGTCGCCGTTTATCAACCAGGCGAAGGTGGCAAAGCGGCCACTATCAAAGAATGTTTATGAGCGGAAAGTGGAGCCCACTAAGGAGGAGGCTACTGGGCCGGTAACGATTATTTCAAAGCCAGAGAAGGATGCAAAGGTGGGGCGAGTAGTGGCGATAATATTGGCCGTGATATTGGGGGCTGCAGCAGGAACGGTGGCATTCTTGCTTTTGCCAAAATAGTTTATGAAGAATCCATTTATTAAATATGTAATGCGGGAAAAGAAAGAGGATATTTTTCATTCCTCGGCGTACGGAAAGGCACAGAGTGCTGAGGCTATGGGTACGACATCGGTGGAGGGCTTTGACAAGAGGATGGAAGTGGATGGTAATAGGCAGATTATAAAGAGATATAATGATTCGCGAATTGCAAATAGTGCATATATGAATGGTCCGAGGGCGAAAGAATATGTTCAGTCGGAGAAAGGTGCTAGTATGAAGGTGGGCGGTGCAGATGTGAAGAATAATACTAGTATGTCGGGTATAAATAGTGGATCACGGATAGGCGGTAGTGCTGGTACGCCGGGTACGAGTAACGCATCTCACACAAATAACAATGTGCCGCATGCGGCGGTATCTGCGGTGAAGCGCTTTACGTCATCGATTAAACCAAAGTTTGGTATTAAATAGATAAGGTATTAGGGGTAGTTTTGATGCGAATGGGGGGGCAACAAAAAATAAGCACGGAGGCTTATCTTGTGGTGCGAGCAGAGAGGGTCGAACTCTCATCCTCAGTTTGGAAAACTGATATACTAGCCGCTGTACTATGCTCGCAATATACTTTTGTAGCACTTGGGGTGGGATATCGGGATCGAACCGACGACCTTCTGGACCACAATCAGACGCTCTAACCATCTGAGCTAATCCCACCAGATAGGTACTACAATACTATATATTATAGCGATTGTTGGAGAAAAATCAAGATGGAGCGAGTGAAATATTTGGCATTTAGTAATTATAATGTCTTAAGTATTGACAAAAATTATGGTGTGTGCTATAATTAAGTTATAAAAATGCACCTTAAAAAGGTAGGAAAAGGTGACAATTAAAATTTTATAAGGGGGAAAATTGTTATGTTATCCAAGAAAGCACCGTTTTGGAAGAAGAAAGACAGAGGTAACTTGCCGATTGAAGCTTCTGCCATGGAGGCTAATGCCTCTGGTAAGGTGCCTGCACAGTCTGCAGCACCGACTCCCACGAGCCAGCCTGCACAGCAGGCTACGCCGGCAACGCCCGCTCCCGCTCCTGCGCCTCAGCCCGCCGCATCCGCTTCTGTTCCTCAGTCTGTACAGCAGTCTAAACCTGCAACGCCCGCTCCTGCTCCCAAGAAGGAGCAGCCCAAGACTACAGCAGAGTCGCAGACGATTCATTCGAATGGGCAAGCTACGCCCGGATTTGAATCCGCCAATGCTGTCACAAAAATCTGTGACATGCTCGATGCGGTGAAAACCGAGCTCACCAACAGGCTAGCTAGCTATGAGAGTGAACTGAATGCTCAGAAAGATAGCTTAGCAAAGATGGAGAGCGAATCGGCCAGCTATCATGATCGCCTGATAACACTGGAGGATGAGATGAAGAAAGTCAAGGAGCAGCTTACGCAATCGGCGCCTGCGCCTGTCGCACCTGCGACATCTAACTCCAATCCTGTGTCTAACAACCTTGTGCCTGGGCCATTTGCAGTTAGCAGGGCTGTCCCCGATGGGGATGGTATCGGCTACTTCTACAAAGATGTAGCGACAGGAAAGTGGGAAGTTACATGGAACGTCAATGTCGCTGAACAGCTTTCTGCTGGTCAGTGGCAAAAGGTATATGTTAAGTGGCAAAAGGGCAGCTTTGTGAGCTTCCTAGATGAGTCCGCCATTTGCCGGGTGGCGGATGGTCCGCGAGATGGTCTGAGAAAGACCTATTCGTTCTATCTGCAAGATGGCAGAACAGAACGAATGTTTTGCCAGGATCAGGCGGAGGCATATACATTATCTGGCAGTTATGCCAGTAGTGAATTACTCTATGAAATAGAGTACTACTGGTGGAAAGATGGCGAGATAGAGCGTTCACCGACACCGGAGGAGCTAAAAGAGCACCATATCGGTTAATTTGATTTCAACTCGGCCCATTCCTACCTGGGCTCAAAGCTACACGCACCTTAGGAAGACCCGGTCAATAGACCGGGTTTTTCTTATTTCTAAAGAGATCATTGTGCGAATTGGGCTAGGGATTTTGGTAGTATTCTGAGGGGCTAGGAAAGGGGGTAAAATTTTAATTAGACATAAGCGCAAAAAGCTGGCATATATATTGACAAAAAAGCTAAAGTGTGATACAATGAAAGTAGTCTGAGTTTTGGTGTGTTTTCGAAGCGATGAAGACCATTAACAACCGAATCATCTCAGATTTCAATTGAAATCTGAAAGCTATATGTTATCCCAATCCCCATAGCCTGGGGGCGGGAGCCTCCAGAAAATATTTTTAAGGAGGTAATATTATGTTGCTGTTTGACATTATACTCGGCGTTGCTGTTGCTTTTTTACTGGCGACAGCATTTCACATGGTACATGGTGGTGAGATGACCACTACTATTACAGGAATTGATGGCCAGCCCCATAAGAGACTGGTGTTCTTGAAACACACTGGTCTCTGGGGCTTTGTAGCCAGCTTCTTAGCTGGCGTAGCAATGTTTCTGATGAATCATTATGCTGCTAAACTGGATCGTAACACGATCTGGTTGGGATGGCTGATGATAGTCATCCTGGTGGCAGGATACGTACTGCTGGGTCTCTTCTGGAAGCTTAGCGGCACGGAAATCCGTGAGGCTATTGTCTTCGCGGTGTGCGCGGGCTTGCCATTTTTCACGTTTAGGGCAGTAGTAGGTATTGTGTCTGCTCCTTGGCAGGTGCCATGGCTGGAAAACATCTTTTGCGCTTTACCTATTTTGCTGATTGTTGGATTTGTGGCTTTTATGGCCATCGATTACATCATTTATCTTCGTAAAATCGGAGATAAAAGGGCGGATACAGTGTTGGCGGTGGCGATAGCCATGATAGTAGTATTGCTGGGGGTCACGCTGTTGGTTAGTTTGACTGGCTGTAGTAAGACTACTGGTAGCGCTGAAATGTCTCAGAGCGAAAGCGAAGAGATGGAAAAAGCTATCGATGACCTGACAGTTCCGAAGCTGTCTGCGGAGGATTTAGAAAAGCTCACACTCAGTAAGTATAAGGGCATTTCGGAAACCCTCCTGGATAGTTCTCTCTCACCGAATGATAAGGAAAGGACAGAAAAGTCTGGATTTTCCGATGCCTTAACATTTGGGTTCACTTCCAAGGACAACGAGAAGATGTTCAAAGAGTTGGAGGAAGAAATTCTCCGAAATCCCGTTTACGGAGTTGCGGTAGCCAATTTCCTGAAGAGCAAAAAGCTCGGCGACAAAAAACTCGGCGACCTAAATCCCTGGATGGGGGAGATGGTGAAGAAGAACGCCAAAGGTATTTTTACCTGGTGTGAGTACAAAGATAAATCTGGCACAATTTATGTGACGGAGGAATACCGCACGTATGCGGCAACTCTTTGTACTTTTTTGGAAAGGTTGGTGTCGGTGGGTGTTGAGAAGAGGCAGACAGTGGAAAACTGGCGCCTCAATGACACGGTCAAAAACAATGACAGGGCTGGGATAAAGGCTGACTATCAGTACAAGAAGGAGGCCTACATTCTGGCATATGTCAGAAAGGATGGGAAAAGGCTTCTGGAAATTGGGTTTAATACCCACGATAAACGGCCAGAGATCTTTGAAGAAGAAAAGCCGAAGACAACGACACCTGAGTCACATCAGGTGGAGGAGTCGAAGCCTGAGACTTCGAAGCCAGAATCGACACCGGAGTATTCGTACCCAGAGAGCTCAATTCCGGAATCAAAACCGGAGAGTAAACCGGAAAGCTCGACACCGGAATCAAAACCGGAGAGTAAACCGGAAAGTTCTACGCCCAAATATGACAAGGACCCGAGTAAAGCTCCGAAGACCAATACGGAGCCAAATGATGTATCTGGCCCCGGACCGGATACTAATGCAGGGAAAGGCTCAACGGAGTCTACAAAGGACAAGCCGACAAACTCCAATAAGTATCCTTCGTACGAAGAATACAAGAAGGATATGGAGGAAATGAGCCAGATAAATGAGACACAGAAGACCGGAAAGGATAATAATACGCCTTCCACGAAGCCGCAAGAATCATCTGCCAAGGTAGACAACAACGGCGACAATGGCACTGGTAATGGCGGTGTTAATACGCCAACACCACAAACATCTTCTGCGCAAACGACTGATGGCCACAATGTGGCCGATGATGAGCCCGGAACGGCCTGGGGAGGCCCTCCGGACTAAAAACATATAGCTTTGGGTGGAGCCCACGTGGGGAGTGGACACCCCAAGTACCTTAGCAAGAGTCCGGCAGCTTTGCTGCCGGGCTTCATCCAAGAATTTGAGATTTGAGATGATTCGGTTGCGTGGACGAAAATTAACAATTTGTCGGCTAGGCAACTAATTAAAGAAAGGATAATTATGAATAAAATTTATAAGACTATTTTGGGCGTGTCGGCAGCAGCAGTAGTGTTAGCTGGTACGCTTGCTCCAACATTTGTAAGTGCTTGGGGTGATTCGGCGAATGGCCGCAAGAGCTATACGCTTGAGCAAATTAACAATGGTGATCTTAAAGATACCATTACGTTTAACTCGATTTCAAACGGTAAAATCGGGGATGAAAAGAATTTCGTAGCAGCCAAAGTAGCTGGCGCAAACGTAGAAACTTGGAATGCTGACACCATCAAAGTAAAAGATGGTGAAACATATACCATTCGCTTGTTTGTGCACAACAACAGCCCAAAGGGCATGGAAGCAATCGCGAAAGGTGTGAAAGCAACTTTCTCGCTTCCTACTACTGTAGCTAAATCTCATACCGTGATTGGCTACTTAGACTCTTCCAATGCAGCTCCTACGCGGTATTGGGATGAAGTAAAATTGGTAGCTGATGAGGATGTGTATCTAGAATACGTAGATGGTTCGGCCAAATATAATAACAACAAGGGTACATTTAACTTGCCAAACGAAGTGATCATCTCTGGTGCAACACTTGGCTATGATAAGATGAATGGTGAAATTCCTGGCTGTTATGAATACTCTGGCGTAGTAACTATTGATGTAAAAGTACACAGCTCGGTAGCAGCTAAGCTTTCTAAGCAGGTTCGTATCAAAGGTACTAAGACTTGGAGCGAATCCGTAGAAGCTAAGGTGGGTGATGAAGTAGAATATCAAATTGAATATGTAAACTTACTATCTAGCCAAGTGAATAATGTGATGATTCGTGACGTATTGCCAACTAACGTGGAATATGTAAACGATTCAACATATCTATATAATTCGAACTACCAAAGTGGTGTACTACTAAAGGATAACACTTTGACTACTACTGGTATTAATATCGGTAGCTATGGCGCAAAGGGTAATGCTTATGTGCGTTTTACTGGCAAAGTAGTAGACAAGACTTTGGCTTGTGGTAAGAACCAATTAGTAAACTGGGCAAGTTCTACTGTAAATGGTGGAGTTTATAAGGATGATGCCTCGGTGATGGTAACGAAGAGCGGCGATGTCTGTAAAGATAAGCCAGAAAATCCGGAACCAACTCCAGATGAGCCAACTCCTACTCCGACTTCAGAGCCAACCCCAACTACTATCGTAAGTACTGGTGCAGGTACTATTGCGATGGGTGCTGTGGGTGCCGGCTCGGTAGTAACAATGCTTGGTTATTACATTGCCAGCCGCAAAAAGTTAATGTAAAGTTGACCGCTTCACAATAGGGCGGGAAACTTAAAAATCTCCTCAACGAAAGTTGGGGAGATTTTTTGGTTTTTGCCTTTATGTTCCGAGATGTAGTGAGTTATGAAATTATGTGACAAAGGCATAAGAAAGCGTTTACGTTTTAGATAAAATAATATACAATAAAGTTATGCTTTGGGCTATGAGAAAAAGAAAAATCAGCTCATCTAAGAAAGGGAAAGCTATCTGGCTGGTGGCTGGCATGGCGTGTGCTTTTTGGGCGAGTGGGGTGGCTAGTAGGCCAGTGGTGGCTACTACTTCTTCTCTTAAGGTAACTATAGCTAGTAGCATATCTCTAGATATAAACCCAGTAAACTCAAGTGGGACTTTCGCATCCTCTAGCCCTGCTAATAATATTAGCGTGTGGACTGATAATTACTCTGGCTATACTTTGGGCATAAAGGCTAAGGTGGCTAATAGCAATGCTTTAACGTATAAAGAAAACGATGTCACTATAGCTACTATACCATCCATTAGTAGCGCGGTGCTGGCTAGCGACTACGTGAGTAATACCAGCCTAAACAATACTTGGGGGTATAAGCCTAGCGTGCTGTATAATTCTTCCACGCAAACGAACGATGTAAATAATAGCTATTTGCCAGCTCCGACTAGTAGTGCTACGCAGGTCGTAATAGCTCAGACTGGTGTGGCAAATAATACAGCGGATGAATACAATATTGCCATTGGCGCAAGGGTGAATGGTACTACGCCACCGGGTAGCTATAGTAATACCTTTGTGATTACGGCGACAGCAAACCCTATAAGCTATAAGATTAGCTATGATAAAGGCAATACTGAGGATACTGTTTCTGGCTTGCCTAGCGAGCAGAGTGGTACGATAGCTGACCCTACGGATAATACTTCTGGGGCGATGAATGTAATCCTGTCATCTACTGTACCTACTAGGGTCGGGATGACTTTCTTGGGGTGGTGCAATGTACTGCCTGCTACTAATGATGGTATAGATAGCTGTGCCGGCGAAAGTACTGCGCCATATGCTCCGGGTGGAGTGTATACATTAGATGCTACACAATCTAATGAGGTGATATTGTATGCGATGTGGAAACAGAAGTGCAATCCATCTGGCACTACTATAGGTACTGGTAATGCTACTGACATCCTCTGCTTACAGGACCTTGGTGGCAGTAACAAAAACACTTTAATAACGGCTATGGCTGAAGAGACAACATATACCTTGATCGACTCTAGAGACTCCCGGGATTATAATATAGCTAAGCTAAAAGATGGAAAAGTGTGGATGACTGAGAATTTAAACTTGGCCGGAGGTACTGCATTATCTTCATCAGAGACGGATGTAGATTCTAGCTATATTAGCACTTTTGTCACTAGTAATAATTTGACTAAGACTAATGATACTATAGTGTTACCAGATTCTAGTATATATGGGTTTATTACTGAAAATTATGCATATGTTTATAATAGTAATAATATTACCGTTAATCAGTCCGATTGTGCTGATGCTAAACCTTGTAACTCCTACTATTCATGGGATGCTGCTACGCTGGGTTCTGGTCGCTCTATCTCCACGGAAGGCGCTGATGCGCCATATAGTATTTGTCCTAAGGGCTGGAGACTACCAAGATCTAGACTTACTGATGCTATTGACTGGCAAATTGTATCAGATTTTTATGCGCTAGCGCATAAATATGGCTTAAGTAGTACTACTTCTATATCGGCGAGGGGTGATGATTTTTATACTCAGGCAGGGCCTGGAACTATACCTAACTTCCTACTTGTGGGTTATTACGCTAATGATGTTCTTCTTTATGGGGGTGGAACCAGTTGCTATTGGTCTGCTACTTCTTTTAGGGCAGATTATGCTGCCCATAGCTTACGCGTTGAATCATCGTTCGTAAATTCTGCTGCTAACTATAACCGTTCAACAGGAGGCTCTGTTCGTTGTTTGATAGCCCCTAGTTCTTAGCTTCCAGAATGTCTGAAAAAATTAGGGAATTTGTGATTAGGAAAACGATTGGTGAGTGGTAGTGATAAAGTAATTACTTTTTTGAAAGGTAATTACCATCCTGAAAGGTAATCACCTTTTGATGCGATAACTATTTACTGCAACATTGGATAATATGATCGAAAAGGCAGGCGATAGTAAGTGGACCGACTCCGCCAATAACTGGGGTAATGGCGGCAAGGTCGGTGCGGGCATAGAGATCGGGGCTAAGGTCGCCCTTGATGATGCCGTTTTCGCTGGCGGTGCCAGCATCTACAAGAGTGGTGCCTGGGGAGATGAAATTATCAGAAATCAACCCCGGAATACCCGTGGCACTGATTATTATATCAAAATGTTTAAGCTTTGTCAAGTCGCTACCGCGGTGAAACAAAGTAACATCGTAATGCGAGTTGGTAAAAATGCGGTAGAGTGGGGCACCAACTAGCTTGCCGCGGCCGACAATGGCAATCTTTTTGTCCTCCAGCTTGATATCATAGCCAGCGAGGAGCCAAAGAATGGCAGTGGCGGTGGCGGAATCATACTCAGCCTTCTCTCCTAGGCCATCTACATCCTTGGTTGGAGCGATGAAATTGCAGAGTTGGTCGGTCTTGTCTTTTTCTATTATGGGGAGTTGAAGGATAATGCTATGGATGTTAGGGTCTTGACTAGCTTCAGTAATCTTGGCGGCAATATTGGCGGAATCTTTGGCGTAGTAATCTTCGACTGCGATACCGATATCTTCGCCGTAACGGATTTTTAGATTGACATATTTAGCAATGACAGGATTGTTGCTATCGCGAATGATGAGAAGCCGAGGCTGATGTGGAAGGCCAGCTACCTGGTGGGCTTGGCGTTCCTTGATGAAGCTAGCAAGTTCGCGGCCATTTAAAGATTTCATTGCAGATCTCCCGGCTTAGAGGGATTGATGATTTCGACAGGCTCTTGCTCTAGCCAGTAACCGTAAAGGTCGTAAACTTTGTTGGTGATTTCGCTACGAGCTGCGGCGAGGTCTTGATAGCCTTTGGCGGACTCGTTGATAAGGACAAGGGCGGCTTTAGGGTTTACTCGCATGCCATGAAGGAGTTGGCCAGAGAAGCCGGCATGTTCGATAAGCCATCCGGAGTTAATCTTGTGACCATCTTTGCCGTGGTAGACTGGGTAGCCCTTGGCCTCGGCGAGCTCGGCTTCTTCTCTGGTGAGGTAGATATTTTTGAAGAAGGAGCCGGAGCTGGCCTTTTCTAGTGGATCAGGAAGCTTGTCGGCACGAATGGTGCTAACGATGGAACGGATGCCCTGAGGGGAGAAATCGGTAAGATTGTGTTCGGCGGCGTAACTTTCGATAGAGCGATAAAATGGAGGCTGCATCTTACCTTCGTGTAAAGCGAGAGTGATAGAAATAACGAAGTAGCGATTTTTTTCAGTGGTATTTAAAATGCTTTTACGATAAGAAAAGCCGAGGTCATCGTGGGTGAGAGTCCTGAAAGTGTGGGTGATAGTATCGTAAACTTCGATAGAGACTAAAGTATCGGCGATTTCTTGGCCGTAAGCACCGATATTTTGTACTGGTGCGGCGCCGGCGAGGCCGGGGATTTTGCTTAGTGCTTCGATACCGGTGAGGTTTCTCTCGCAAGCGTAAGCTACGACATCATCCCAGTACTCGCCGCCCATGACTTTAATATACTGGATGGGGCCTGCCGCCAAAGTTTCCCCCACTGTGCTCGGCTTGCGCCTGCGCGCAGCGGGGGTCCCCCCATTGGCGTCACCCATCCATGTGCTGTTCTCTTGTGATAAATCGGTAATACCGCGCATGCGGTTGATGATGATAACGCCATTGAAGCCCTCATCGTGGCCGATGGTGTTGGCGCCGTAGCCGAGTACAAAGGTGGGAAGGTGGTAAGTGGCGGCGAAGCCATAAGCATCGGGAATATCGGCGGGATTTTCTATTTCTAGGACATAGCGGGCTGGGCCACCAAGGCGCATGGTGGTAAGACTAGAGATTAAAATATTTTCGTTGATGCGCATAGTAGGTTAATTATAGCATAAAAGAGGGTGGGGGGTTGATATTTGAAGTGGGGTGTGTTAAGTAGGGTGCAGGAAACGGGGTGATGTATGTTAAAACAATGGTAAGGAGAAAGGAGGGTTATGGAAGAGCCAGAATTAGACTATGTCATAATTAAGCTAAAAAAGAAATCTCCTCGGAATACAACAACCGAAGAGAAATCCTAACCTTTGAATTGATTCTACCATACGAGATCGTAAAAGTCAACTCTGTTTCCTATGGGGGATATATTATATAATACGGAAAGAAAGGTAATACTATACTATGGCGAAAAAAGATGCGGTGACAGAAAACAAAAAAGATAATCATGAAGATGGCAAGAGCGAGGCATTGAAGCTAGCGATTGCGCAGATTACGAAGCAATTTGGTGATGGCTCAATCATGAAGCTGGGTGAGACTCCGAAGATGGATGTGGAATTATTGCCATCTGGCTCCCTATCACTTGACTTGGCATTAGGTGGTGGCTGGCCAAAGGGTAGAATTATAGAGATTTATGGGCCGGAGTCATCTGGCAAGACTACTTTAGCCTTACATGCAATTGCTGAAATGCAAAAGCAGGGTGGACAGGCAGCGTTTATTGATGCGGAGCATGCGCTTGATCCAGCTTATGCGAAGAAGATCGGAGTGAATATAGCGGATTTATTGATTTCGCAGCCAGATAATGGTGAACAAGCGTTGGAAATTTGTGAGACATTGGTTAGATCTAATGCGGTAGATTTGATTGTAGTGGATTCGGTGGCGGCATTGGTACCACAGGCAGAAATAGATGGGGACATGGGTGATGCGCAGATGGGCTTGCAGGCTAGACTGATGAGTCAAGCAATGCGAAAGTTGACCGGTATCATTTCTAAGTCGCGGGCTACGGTAATATTCATCAATCAGATTCGGATGAAGATTGGTGTAATGTTTGGTAATCCAGAGACCACTACTGGTGGTAATGCGTTGAAGTTCTATGCTTCAGTGCGGGTGGATATTCGGCGAATTGGGCAGATTAAAGATGGCGACAATATCGCCGGTAACCGCACCAAGATAAAAGTAGTGAAGAATAAAATAGCGGCACCATTTCGTACGGCAGAGTTTGACATTATGTATAACGAGGGCGTATCGAAAACTGGCGATATATTAGACTTGGGTGTGCAATATGGAGTGTTGGAAAAGGCGGGGGCATTTATCAAATATAATGGCGAGACTTTGGGACAAGGGCGCGAAGCGGTAAAGAAACTATTTAAAGAAAAGCCCGAGTTGATGGCTGAAATTGAAGCGAAAGTGCGGGAAGCCGCCAGGAACGATTAACATATGCATCATGATGAGCAGTGGCAGGTATTTGCACCAAATGGAGAGCCGATAGCTGGAGCTTCGTGGGCATCGGCATTAGGTAATCCGGGTGCGGATGTGGATGAAATTGTGGGGGCGGCGATTACGTTCTTGTACCGGCGAAATGAGAATGGCGAGCTGGAGTTCTTATGGCAGAAGAGAGCTAAGGATATTGATCGATATCCCGAGTATTATGATTTATCTGCGGGTGGGCATATTAACCTTGGTGAGTCTGCTGTAGAAGCGGCGATTCGTGAAGCGCGGGAAGAGATTGGTGTGGAGCTTGGTACGAATGATCTAAGATATGGATTTATGCGACCACTTAATAAGAATAGGTTCGCATGGCTGTATTTTGTAGATTATACTGGTAGGCCGGATGAGTTTCATTTTGATGATAATGAAGTGTCTGAAGTGAAATGGGTGCCGTATAGTGAGATGCGAGAATTTATCCATAATTATGCGAAGCCGCCACTAGCTAGCGATGAAATGACTTTTGATTTTGTGGATGAGTGGTTAGAGATGCACGGGATTATTTGATATATGGAAATAATAAATAGTTTGGATGAAGTCAATGATGAGTTTGAATTGACTGATAATGATTTTGATGATAATGCTATTTCTTTGAAGATTACGGATATTCGGCAGGGAGTAAAAAATCAGGATCGGGTAAATGTATTTGTAAATAATAAATATGCTTTTTCTTTGGATATTACGCAAGTAGTGGATTTGAAGATAAGAATAGGCAGAGAAATAACGGCGGAAGAGTTAGAAGAGTATAAAAGGCAGTCAGAATTTGGAAAATTATATCAGAGAACTTTAGAATGGGTACTAATGCGGCCACGAAGTGAAAAAGAAGTGCGGGATCATTTATGTAAAAAAATATATGAGAAAAAAATAGATAAGAGTTACATTGATGTTATATTGGAAAGATTGAAAAAAAAGAATTATATAAATGATGTGAGATTTGCGCAGTATTACGTGGAGAATCGGTTTACGAAAAAGGGAATTTCGCAGAAGAGACTGAAAATAGAGTTAATGAAAAAAGGGATTACGGCAGAGATTATTGAACAAGTATTAAATGGGCGGAATGATGAAGAGGAAATCTTGAAAATGATTGCCAAGAAACGGGCAAAATATGATGATGATAAACTTATTGCTTATCTTTGTCGGCAGGGGTTTCCGTATCAGCTGGTGCAAAGTCTGGTCGTGAATCACGAAAAGGATTGACAAAATTTGGTACGAAATTTTCTTTCTCGGCTTTAGCCTTGATGACTTTTTCTTCATCTTTGATGATTACTTTGTAGTCGGTAATCTCGACAATTTCTTTGCGATGGATGGTGAGCTCGGGGTCGATAAGGCTTTTAAGAGTGGGGCGCTTGACAATGATTTGCTGGATCGTGAGGTCATCTAGATTGATGGTGTAATCTATGATTTTGCCAAGTTTGGAACCTTTTTTGGTTTCTACTTTGAGGCCAATTAAATCAAAATTAAGCTCTAAAATTTTGGCGATTTTGACAACATCACTAGGGGCAACTAGTTCATCAATATCATCTACAACGAAGCAATTTTTAAAGTGGTCTCGAATGCTGGAGGTATCAAGAATATTTGCGCCATCACGAGGGATAAGACTGCCGGCTAGGTGGAAAGCGATAATTTTGAGATTATCGGGATCGATGATAGGTTCGACAACACGACCAATAGGCCCACCAGTTTGCATGCTAAGAACTAGTGTGCCGATAAGCCTAGTGGATGTGATCAACATACTTTAATTATAACATAAGTTTTTTGGCATCTTGAATATTGTAGTTGCTAATCTTGGTGCGGCGAAGTGCGGTGAGGTAGGCGCCAGTGCCGAGCTTTTTGCCAATATCTTCGGCAAGAGTGCGGATATAAGTGCCGCTGCTGCAATGAACGCGGATTTTGAGCTCTGGGTAATCATATGCTAGGATTTCAATATTGTAGATTTCGACTTCGCGGCTGGGGATTTCAAAGTCGGTGCCTTTTCTGGCTAATTTGTAGGCACGTTGGCCATTGATTTTGATGGCGGAGAATTTGGGCGGAGTCTGAATAATTCTGCCTACGAATGAGTTAAGGGCAGCCTCAACAGTATCCAACTCGGGGCGCGTCCGCCCGGCCCATCGCCATGGGCGGGCGGCGCTACTCCTCGCTTTGCCAAGCTCCGGACCCCCTTCGTTTGGATATTGTTGAGGCTGTTTCTCTGATTTTTCCAGAGGTGAAATGTTGTAAAAATCCGGTGAATTACTCAGCTTTTCCTGCGGAAAAGCTTCGCTATGCTCTGAGAAAGGGTATTCTGTGATTTCTCCTTCGGGGTCGCCAGTGGTGGAAGTGTAGCCGAGCTTCAAAGTAGCTTCGTAAACTTTATCAAGTTTTAAAAATTCACCTGACTTTTTGGTCATTTTGCCAGAGAGCAAAATGAGAAGGCCGGTAGCGAAAGGGTCGAGCGTGCCGGTGTGGCCGACTTTGACTTTGTGACCGAACTCGGCTTTTAGTTGCCCGCGAACTTTGGCTACCACGCCAAAGCTAGAAATGCCGGCGGGTTTATCGATTAAAATAATTTGATCTTCCATAATTAAATTCGGGAGGGATTGACGATACAACTAAATTTATTTAAAATAAAAATAATTGATTTTTAAAAATTGTATGCTAGAATCAATTTAGGATTTATGAATTCTCTTCGGTTTTGTTCCGAGGAGTTTTCTTTTTCTTGAATTTTACGATAACATATTCAAGGTCAAGCTCTTCCATAACTTCCTCCCTTCATCCAACACCTAATAGTTAAAATTCGTCAATCCCTGTATAGAATATATACCAATTTGTAGGGGTTTTCAAGATGGGGGATTTGTGATATAATGAAAGAATGATAACAAAAGAGAATAAAGACAAGGCTATTGCCAAAGTTGCCCGTAATAAGGCAGATGTTGGTTCTCCTGAAGTTCAAGTTTCTATTCTAACTGAGCGGATCAAAGAAGTGACCGAGCATGTAAAGAATAACAAACATGACTTTATGGCCAAAAGAGGTTTAATTCAGATGGTAGGGAAGCGCAAAAGGCTTCTAAAGTATCTAGAAGAGACTGATTTTGAGCTATATAAGAAGACCATTAGCAAATTAGGCCTTAGGAAATAAATCCAGCAGGATTATACTGATAAAAAGACATGCTGAAGGTGTGTCTTTTTTAATGCTGATTTGAAACAATAACAAAAAATAGCCCATCGGTGTTACCCGGTGGGCTTGAGGGGGGAGGAAGATTAGGCTGTCGCTGCCATTCTGATGCGTTTCGGCACATATGGCATGTACCGATACGCAATTCTAACGAGTCTGTCGGAATAATCTTCCACGAACTCGTTGTCTTTTTGTACGAACTCATTATCGTCGGCTATTGCCTCTAGAAGCTGTCGGAATTCAGCGACCCATAAGGAGAACGTTTGCCTGAATCGTTCTCCTAGGCACCTGGGGTCTATGCTTGCCTTCTCTGCGTATGCATAGTTGGCGAACATATGACATTCGATTGAGCCTTCGCTCATTTTGAATGTGCATGTCACATCCAGATGGTAACTTCTGAGCAGAAAATATTTTTTAAATTTTGCCCAGATTTTATCCAGGAAAGTCCTGGTAAGCTTTATTCCAGATATAACTAACGTTCCGACTCCCTCGCCTAGCTCTTCTTTGAACTCAATTGTTGGGAAATCCAATGTCATTTCCTCCTTTCTTCAAAAGTACAAGGTTTGTTACAGGAAAGACCTGCAAACAGACTTACCTTCTAATTATATCACAGATTGTGTTTTTTGTCAATATTTGATATACTGAAAGTAGTAAATTAAGAATTGGGAAGACGGCAGATATTTAAGCTAAAAGCGATATTTTAAAATTTCTCTTAACTTAAATACCTGAAGTTTTCCCGAGAAAGGTATTTTTCATGGATATTATTAATCCAAATGGTAAGAAAACGGTGCGGGTTTCGACAGAATGGCTGGGGCGTGAGCTGTCATTGGAGGTGAATAGGGTAGGATTTCGGACTACTTCTTCGGTGTTAGTGCGGTATGGCGACACTGTGGTGCTAGGTAGCGTAGTGGTAGGTACGAAACCAGTGGTGCAGGATTTTTTCCCGCTATCGATTGACTATGAAGAAAAGTTTTATGCTGCGGGGAAGATTTCTGGTTCTAAGTTTATTAAGCGTGAAGGCAAGCCGGCGGATGAGGCAGTGCTAGTGGGGCGACTAATTGATAGGCCAATTCGGCCACTATTCCCGAAGGGGTATCGACAAGAGGTACAGGTGGTATGTACCGTGTTGTCTATGGATCCGGATTTTCGGCCAGATTGCGTGGCGATGATTGCGGCTTCATCGGCATTAATGAATGCTGGTGTGCCATTTGATGGGCCGGTAGCTGGTATCAGAGTAGGAAGAATCGGGGGAGAGTTTAAGGGATTCTTGCCTTTGGAGGAGAGGGAAATTTCTCCGTTGGATTTAGTGGTAGCATGCAAAGATGGCAAAGTGATGATGGTGGAAGCTGGTGCAAAAGAAGTACCAGAGGACACAATCATTGAGGCGATGCATTGGGCAGTAGATAAAGTGCAGCCAGTATTGGACTTACAGCGTGAACTGGCCAAACAGGTGGCGGCAAAAGAACAAGAGTATGAGCTAGTATTGCCAGATGAAGCAGTGATGGAAGAAGTGGCAGAGTGGGCTAAGGGTAAATTTGGCTCAAAGATTCGTGGCAATGTGATGGAACGAGCGCAGATGCTTGATGACATTAAGTATGCAATGCATGATGAGATGGCTTTGAAGCACGGTGAGGGGGATACGGATAATGAAAAAGTAGAATGGTATGATGAAAATTTGCGTGATGTATATGATCAAGCATTTGAGTTAGCGGTGCATAAGGAAGTGAGGCGCGGGATTGTAGAGGAAGGCGTAAGGCCGGATGGGCGAAAATTGGATGAAGTGAGGCCTTTGTCTAGCCAGGTTTCGATTTTGCCAAGAGTACATGGTTCATCATTATTTACGCGTGGTGTAACTCAGGCGATGAATATTGTGACATTGGCGCCTTTGTCTTATTGCCAAGATGTAGATACGATGGAGGTGACTAATGGTAAGCGCAGGTACATGCATCACTACAATGCTCCTTCCTACACGGTGGGGGAGCCGGGAAGGATTGGCTCACCAGGCAGGCGTGAAATTGGGCATGGGTATTTGGCGGAGCGAGCTTTAATGCCGGTGCTTCCTTCTGAAGAGGAGTTTCCATATGCGATTCGTTCGGTAACTGAGATTATGTCGCAGAATGGTTCTACTTCAATGGCGGCAACATGTTCTTCTTGTATGGCTTTAATGGATGCAGGTGTGCCAATTAAACGGCCAGTATCTGGTGTGGCGATGGGGCTAATGGTGGATGTACCAAAGGGCTCTGAGATTACAGCCGATGATATTGACAAGGCCTATGTTTTGACTGATTTGATGGATGCGGAAGATTTTGCTGGAGATATGGACTTCAAGGTGACTGGTACAACCGAGGGTGTGACAGCGCTTCAGATGGATATGAAAGTACATGGTTTGCCGGTAGAGATTTTGGAAAAAGCGATCAAGCAGAGTCATGCTGGTAGGATGTTTATCCTAGACCATATTATGAGTGTGATTGATAAACCGCGGGCAGAGATTAGCAAATATGCACCACGGATTGAGAAATTGATGATTAAGCCGGATAAAATTGGTGCGGTGATTGGTAAGGGCGGTGAAATGATTAATAAGATTACGGCTGAGACTGGTGCGGAAGTAAATATCGAAGAGGATGGTCTGGTAACTGTAGCGGGGGATGATCCTGAAAAAATTAAGAAGGCGGTAGATTGGATTAGGGGGTTAACCGAAGAGCCAGAGGTGGGAAAAATTTATGATGGCGTAGTAGCCTCGATCAAAGATTTCGGGGCATTTGTGACAATTTTGCCAGGTATTGATGGTATGCTACATATTTCACAGATTTCCGATAAGAGATTAAAGAAAGTAGAAGAAGTATTGCACCTAGGGGATAAAGTACGCGTGAGGTTGGTGGCGATAGATGATAAGGGGCGATTGTCCTTGACAATGAAGGGCTTGTAGGCGCGCGATTTTGCTGGTAAGTTTGAGGAAAAGAACACTTTATTGTATAATATATTTATATGGATAAGATACGGAATTTTTGCATCATTGCGCATATTGATCATGGAAAATCCACGATTGCGGATAGGATGATGGAGCTAACTGGTACGGTAGAAAAGCGGGAGATGAAGTCGCAGCTTCTGGACAGCATGGAGCTAGAACGAGAAAAAGGGATTACCATTAAACTTGCGCCGGTGACAATGCACTGGAAAGGCTATACTTTGAACCTGATTGACACTCCGGGGCATGTGGACTTTTCGTATGAAGTGAGCCGGAGTTTGCAGGCGGTTGAGATGGCGGTGCTGGTGGTGGATGCAACACAGGGGATACAGGCACAGACACTGGCAAATGTATATTTGGCTATAGAGCAAGATTTGGAAATCATTCCAGTAATAAACAAGATTGATTTGCCGGCGGCAGATGTAGATAAAACCGCAGCTGAGATAATTAATTTGCTTGGATGCAAACGAGAAGATATTATTGAGGCATCTGGAAAAACTGGATATGGTGTTGATAAAATATTGGATGCCATCATAGCAAATAATAATGCACGGGTCCTGTCCGAACCTGCTTTTCCAGAATCAGGACTTGAATTTTCAAGCACCTCATACACTGGGTCGCGGGTAGAACCGCCCCTACGGGGCGAACCTGTCCGGCCCGGCAGGAATATAGGTGTTGAAAATTCAAATCATTCAATGATTCTGGAAAAGCAGGTTTCGGCCACCCGTGCATTGATATTCGACTCGTATTTCGATGATTATCGTGGGGTAGTGCTATATATACGCGTTTTTGAGGGGGAGATCGCGAAAAATTCTGAAATTTTGATGATGGCAGCAGGGACTAAGGGTTTAGCGCTAGAAGTTGGAGTGTTGACACCCAAAATGTCGCCGAGGGAAAATTTGAAGGCAGGTGAAATTGGCTACATTGTAACAAATTTGAAAACTACGCGTGAGGCAAAGGTGGGTGACACTGTTACTTTAGTAAAGAATCCGGCTAGCGAAGCTTTGCCGGGGTATAAGAATGTGTTGCCATTTGTGTATGCTGGATTTTTCCCGGTGTCAAACGATCAATATAAAGATCTGCGAGAGGCAATTGAGAAATTGGCGCTTTCGGATTCGGCGCTTAGGTTCGAGCCAGAGAATTCGCCGGTGCTAGGATTTGGCCTAAGAATTGGATTTTTAGGGCTTCTTCATATGGATATTATTCGAGAGAGGCTGGAGCGAGAGTTTGGGCTAGATCTCATCGTAACTAATCCATCGACAAATTATGAAGTGGTGATGAATAATGGTGAAATTTTGGAAATCAAATCGGCGGCAGATTTGCCAGATGCTTCGGAGGTGAGGGAAATTAGGGAGCCATGGGTGAAGGGGGAAATTATTTTGCCAAAGGATATGATTGGCAATGTACTAAATTTAATAAATGAGAAACGTGGGCATCAGACAAATTTAAGCTATATCGAAGATAGGGCAGTGATAGATTTTGAGGCGCCGATGGCAAATCTGCTAACTGATTTTTACGATCAGCTAAAATCGGCAACTTCGGGATATGCTTCATTTAACTATGAGCTAGGTAAATATAAGGCAGAGGACTTGGTGAGGGTAGATTTTTTGGTGGGTGGACATAAAATTGATGCACTATCGGTGATGTGTCATAGAAGCGAGGCGGAAGCGATAGGGCGGGAAACTACTAAGAAATTGAAGGAGGTGATACCGCGACAGAACTGGGAAGTGGCTTTGCAGGCGGCGATAGGCGCAAGGATTATTGCGCGAGAGACTATTGGAGCATATAGAAAAGATGTGACTGTGAAAATTCACACTGGGGATAGAGACAGAAAGGCAAAATTACTAGAAAAACAGAAGCGTGGTAAGGCGAGAATGAAGAGATTTGGTAAGATAGATATCCCGAGTGAAGCATTTACTGTAATGTTGAAGCGTTGATTTTGGCTTTTATGATATAATTTTAAGTATGAAGAAAAAGAGTATATCTTTTTATTATATCACACTTCTTATGTTTTTGCAAGTTTTTGCCCCTAATGTGATGGCAATAACAGAGGTGCAGAGTGCGGCAATAGTGAAAAATTGTGATACGATTAAGGACAATCTGAAGAAGGTACAGAAAGAGGATGCCAGAATACGGGTGTATTTAGGTGGGTATTATGAGACAATTCTATCGAAGTTCATTATGCCACTTAATGTGCGGTTGGTAGAAAATAATTTGTCTAGTGCTGGGTTGGTGGAAAATCAAAATAAGTTTGCGGCGAGCAAGGCGGTATTTGCGAATGATTTTGTGACATATCAGCAAAAGCTAGAGGAGCTAGTAGGTATGGATTGCAAACAAAAGCCGGAGGAATTTTATGATAGTTTGGTGGTGGTGCGACAGAAGCGTAGAATTATGGTGCAAGATGTTTTAAAAATGCGGGCATTGATATCCGAGCATTTGAGGCTGGTAGAAGGGCTAAAGGGTAAGGTATGACAAAAATAGGTAAAAGTAATATTAACAAAAAGATGACACATGGTGGGCGAAATTTGGTAATTTTGGGTGTGGCATCGATAGCGATTGCGGTGGCTGTAACTAGTATATCTTTGATTATTTATCATAATTCTGGGGATATATATCTAGATAGATCGCGGCCAGGATATTTGCCCGATGAAGAAGAAATAAAGGAAGAGGGTGAAAAAGAAGAAGAATACGTTTTTGACAAGAGTGGGGGCTTGACAGCTGCGGTGATTGAGGAATATTTGGAAAAGTTGAGTATAGAGGTAAAAGCGATTGATGCATACGAAGAACCCTTTGATGAAGATATGCTTTCGGATGAACGTTTGGGGATTCCAGAAGCGGGAAATTTGGAGTAGGCTTGATAAAATAACAGAAAGGGCTTATACTTAGGGTAGAAATGAAGCAACAAAAGAATAAATCGCGGATATTTGGGGGGATTGCTTTAGGAATTCTACTACTTGGTGTGGTGACTGTTGTTTTGGGCTTATCTAGTACAGTAAATGAAATTGCAAAAAAGACAATATCGAAAACTCCGGATGCAATACTAGCTAGTGCCGGCGTAAGTGAAGAAAAGCTGGTGTCTTTGCCGGTGATGTATTATGATCAGAGATCCGATGAGTGCGTGAATTTGTATGACAATAGCATGAAAGAAGCTTTAGTCTTGCGACAGTTTGAATGGACAAAATGCAAGTATTATAATAAGGAAATTGAACAAGGTTTGGCGGGTTTTGAGCTAGATGAGGATTATCTACCGGTGGCAACTGGTAAGGGCAATTTAGTATCTAATAAGGGTGTGGATTTTGGGCGTTGGTTTAGCACTGTGGAAGGCAAGAGTGAAAGCTATGTCGGAAGTTTGAAGATGCAATATGTAGCAAGTGGAGCAGAGTTTATATTCAAATCAGAGAAGTTTTATCCGCTAGATGCAGCAGAATTTAGTAAAGGTGATGCAGTGAATGATGATGGGCACAACCATCTATTTACGATGAATTTTGCAGTGCCGTTTACTGTGCTTTCTAGTGGAGCGGAGGAATTTGAAATAACTGCAGATGATGATACTTTCGTGTTCGTGGGGAATAAATTGGTAATTGACATGGGCGGAATACATAGTGCAGCTACTGGGCATTTTGTTATTCATAAGAATGGGGAGATATATGCAGGAGTGGATGGCAAAGACATGGCTTATTCCGGAGTAAATGTGATGGCAGGTGATGGCTCGATTGTAAGAATTTTCCATGCAGATAGAGATTCGGAAGATTCTGTCTTCGATGTGAAGTTTAGTGGGATGAACTTGGGGGTGAAGGATGTAAAACTGGCCGATGGAAGCGATGAAGATGGAATACAGATAGCGTATGATCCGACCGATCCGACTTATGTAGCGCCACTGGGTGAAACATCGGTGGTAAGGCCGGATTCAACTAAGGGTTTGATTGTGATGGCGACAATTGAGGGTGTGATGGTGGTGGTAGTATCGGTACTACTGGTATCTGTGGCACGTTTCTTGATAAAACAGAAAATGTAATTTTGCGCGAGGAGTACTATTTGCGAGGTTTGGAAATATTGGCAGGACGGCCGTAATCTGGTAAGATGATTTGGTGCTTTTTGCCATGATGGTCGTATAGTGGAATATTTAAATCTGAGGCTAAGGTGTTAACTATGGCGGCGCCAATGCGGAGCCCAGTGAAAGAGCCGGGGCCGGACATGAAGGTAATTTCGGTGACATCTTTAAAAGTTTTATTGTTTTCGGCGAGCTTGTCGTGAATGAATTGCAATAATTTTTCGGCGAGATCGTTAGCAAAAGTGTATTTGTATTCCTTTTCGTTTAGCTTGAGGATGGTTTCTGGGGTGGAGGTATCTAGGTATAATTTCATAGATAAATTATAACACGAGATGAACTTTATTTATGCTGCAACTATGGGGCCTGTCGCCATATCCCACTTGCGGCCGTGTCTGTCCGGCCCATCGCCATGGGCGGACAGCACTAATCCTCGCGCTGCCGCGCTCCGGAATGCCGCTGCGTTGGGATATTGGCGCCACCCATAGTTGTGTCTTTTTATGTTTTTAAAAAGTTATTTATGATTTGCTTTCTATGATTTTGAGATTTCTGGTGTTATCATCGTTATATTTTATTTCAATTTTGAGTCGATTTTTTGGTAAGATATTTTCGATGGACTCGCCCCATTCAATAATAATTATGTTATTTGGGTCTTGGAGGTTTTCGCGTAAATCATCGAGCATGAGGCCGGGGTTGGAAAGGCGATAAAAGTCATAGTGGATAAGATTGCCTTTGCCGCTAGGAAGTGCGTAGGATTTGGAGATAGTAAAACTTGGGCTAGTGATAGTATTCTTAATACCAAGTCCTTCAGATAGGCCACGAGTAAAAGTGGTCTTGCCGGCACCGACATCGCCAATGAGTTCTATAACTTGGCTATCTAATGATTGGGCAAAGGTTTTGCCAAACTCTAACATTTCTTGCTCTGATTTGATCTTCATTATGTAATTATAACACAACCTCTCTATCGATATATTTAAGGGCTGTTTGGCCGAGCCTATAGTCCGTAGAGGGTTTGTGTTATAATGTTTGGTATGAATATTTATATATCTGGTATATCTGGTACGGGGATGGGGCCTTTGGCTTTGATGGCGAAAGCAGCAGGGTTTACGGTGTGGGGGTCGGATCTTGCTAAGGGCGCAATATATGATGAACTGATTGGGGCTGGGATCGAAGTGAATATTGGGCCGCAGGATGGAGAATTTTTGCGAAAAAAATTAGAGAAGGGGGTGGATTGGTTCGTGTACACATCAGCTTTACCTGAGGAGCATGATGAATTGGTACTTGCGCGTGAAGCGGGCGTAAAGTATACGAAACGAGATGATTTTACGGCGTTTTTGGTAGAGAAATTAGGACTTAAAATGGTAGCAGTAGCGGGTACACATGGCAAGACTACTACTACGGCAATGATTGTGTGGGCGGCCTTGAAGTTGGGACTGCCTGCGGCCTATATTGTGGGGACAACATTGGGGTTTGCGCCAAGTGGTTCGTATAAGGTGGGTGATAAATATTTTATATACGAAGCAGATGAATATGATAAAAATTTTCTCAAATATCATCCATGGCTGGCGGTGATACCGGTAGTAAGTTATGATCATCCAGATATTTATCCAACGGTGGAAGATTATGTGGGGGCATTTTCGCAGTTTAAAAAGCAAAGTAATCTAGTAATAGAGAGTAGTGATTTTAACGAAAATGAATTTAAACTAGCTGGCAAAGTGCGGCGGGAAGATGCGGCCTTGGCGGCTAAGGCTGTGATGGTGATGGCGCCAGAGGTTTCGCGTGAGAGAATAATAGAGATTTTGAATGATTTTCCAGGTGTGGGGCGGAGATTCGAAAAAATAGCAGATGGGGTATATACGGATTATGCGCATCATCCAGAGGAGATCGTATCGACAATAGATGTGGCAAAGGATGAGATGTGCTTGCGCGATAAAAAGGGGATAGTGGTAGTATATCAGCCACATCAAAACACGCGCCAGCACGAAGTAAAGGATGGATATGTGGATGCTTTTGTTGGAGCAGATAAGATTTATTGGTTGCCAACATATCTTACAAGGGAGAATCCGAACTTGCCCGTGCTAACTCCGGAAGAATTGATAGATGGACTAGAAAATAAGGATATAGCGGAAACGGCAGAGCTTGGCGATGATTTGGCGGAGAAGTTGCAAAAATATGTGGATGATGGATACTTGGTGGTACTAATGACAGCTGGACCGGTGGATGGATGGATGCGAGAGAAATTTGCCAAATAAAAATACTTCGATTAAGCAAATAGGAATGTTTAGGATTGTAAGCGGAGCGATTTAATTCTAAAGAAATAAGGTTGGATTTTTTTGGCGCTTATGCTAATATAGAAGTATATGAAAGAGGGCAGACCAAAAGTTGAGAATAAGGGTTTGATTATTTTGTTGTGCGTGCTTTTGGTGGTGGCTGTTGGCTTGGGTGTGGGGATTGGGGTGGTGAGTAATAATAAAAAAGAACATAATGAGGTTATTAATCAGCAAACTGAGCAAGAGGGGGATTCGGCCGACTATCAGGTGGAATTCTTAGGTGAGGATGAGAGTGAGGATCTTCCTGGTACTGGTTACATAGATGAGGGCGAAGTATAGATGATGGTTTGTGGAAATTTAGCTAAGACTATATTTAATTTGAAGATAATGTATTTTGTTACACTTTTGGTGATGGGTTTTGCCTTGGTTGCTATGAGTGATAAGGTAAACGCCAGTAGCTATGTAAGCGGTGGCGTGGAGTCTCAGCTTAACTGTAGTGCGAACGATAATAGTCAGCGGTATGAGTGTACTTTTAGATTAGATATGATGACTTCGCCAACAAGTGTCGGCAACTATAATACTGGTTGGAGTGATTTCCTTTGTGCAAAGTTTGGTTATATGTATGGTAGTGGGGCTAGTAGCACTAAGAGTATCTATTTGTTGTCTGGCGATACTAATGCTACGTTTGGCAATTGTGGCGATGGTTGGTATCAGATGGGCACTTATAATGGCGGAGATAGTTATTTTGGAAATAGGAAATATTTTAGCGGTAGTTTTAATGTGGGATATTCTGATTTTAAGAAAAAGTCAGAAAAGACTAGTTATAGTGGATATGATATCTATAGTGGAAGTATTTGTCTGCGATATCCTCAGTATTGGTATAATGCGTACAATGGTATTAATCAACCTCAGATTGGTACTGCCTACACTAGCTCTTATCGGTGTTCAGAATGGAATATGAGAGAGAATAAGCGGGCTTCGCTTACTGCTAAATCTATTAGTGTCTCTGGAGTTTCATTATCTAACATATCTGGTCTTGGGGATAAAAAAAGTTCGGCCGAGTATGGTGGAAGCGCTTCGGTGAGACATGGGGATAATAGTGGATATACGTTTAAGGGGTGGACAAAAAATAGTAATGGTTCTGGTTATGCTAATGCGGGGAATGTGCAATATAGTGAAGTACTGTATGGCAGTGATGTTACTGTTTATGCTGTATATGAGAAGAAACAAGAACAGAGAGTCCTTACTGTACAGAATAAAAATATTTACGATGATAGCAATATAGGTGGCAGTTATGAGGCAGATAGTGGATATAACCAATGGAAGGTTGTTTCGCAGAATAATGCTGGTGGAAATACTGATAAATATAAATTTATTGGTTGGAAGACTAGCAATTCTGTTGGGACTAGCGGGATTATAGAAAGGACTAGCTCCAACAATGATACCTATAAGACATATTTGGATTCTACTAGCAGATCGGGGAGTGCTGTATATTATAAGAAAGATGATACAACCGCAAAGTATATATATACTAGAATTTATAACTATTTTAATACCGATAGAACTCTATATGCTTACTATGCGCCAAAGTATGAGTTATCGATTGATGTTGATGATGGGGTCATGCTAACAGTTAATAGAAAGTTTTCATATTATGGTTCTAGAGGTGTGATAAATGAAAATAATGCGATATTTAAAGATGATCGGTTAAAGATTTGTCTTACCGTTAGAAATGGCTATACTTTGAGTAAATTTACAATCAAGAGTGGTAGTGGTTCGGCAGTAAGTATAAGTCCTAGCAGTAAATATTGTACAGATGTGATAGCCGATGAATATAATGTTACTAATGATACAACTATTGTGGCTAAAACAGCGAAAAATGAATTTGAGGGCATGGTGAGAGTGTCTGAAGCGGCAGATGCTTGGTCAAGCGTGCCAGATTCTAAGAAGGCTAGTACTGGGTGGACCAATGTTAATGGTACGAAAATTATTTATAATATTCAAGATTGTGATCCAGTAAATGGATGTACGGTGCGATTTTATCATTGGCTAAGGCGAAAGAGTGGGGATGGTGGTACTATATATGGTGTTTCTAGGACTTCCAACTATGGAACAATTAGTTCGGATAGGAGTGTGCTTAGCGGAAGAGAGGAATTTTCCGATATTGCATCTAGTATGGTGAGGACAGAAATTTTTAGGAATAAATTATTTCCTGGGCAGGTGGTATGTGAAAAATTGGCGTTTGCGGCCAATGCGGAAGTGGGAAATGTCTCTATTACAGCTTGTGCTTCTGCGCTTGGCAAGGCTAGCACTGACCTAGACTTAAAAGTAAAGAATAATGATGTAAGTAAATATAATAATCCTAGTGGCGAGGTTTGGGCGAAGCCAGGGGACAAAATAACTTTCTTATCTACGTATGATCCGGTTTTGCAGTATGCGTATAATCTGGTTCCGGAGAAGATACAAATAAATGGAGGTAGATATATATATCCTGCTGATGGTAAGAATGCTGAAAAAAATATGAAAGATATGTTTGACTCTAATAAACCTAGCAATATGCTTGGTTGGAATAATTCCTATTATGTATATAGCAGTAATTTTACGGGTACACAATTTAGTGGGACATATCGTTTTGATGGTGGCGACACTAAGAAGCATGAAAATAGCAATGAACACACTGTTAGTGAGAGCGAGGTTGGTTTAGAACTTATAGAAAGAGCGGAGATTAATTATGAGCGAAGTGGTGAGAATTGTAATAATAGTGCTAGCTGCACAACGCCTAGCCAAATAGAGTTCACTGATGTAAATGGTTATAATAAGGCTAATGTCATAACCGAAAATATCGAAAGAAGAGCTACAGCCTATGTGCCATATAATTTTAATACTGGGGCAGAGGTAATAACCAATGACAAAACGTTTTTTGCTGGAGAAGAAGCAACTGTAAAATTTGGCGTGTCGGTATTAAAGAGGATAAATAATTTAACCACTGATGGCACGGAGGAACAGGCCTATGCTACGAGAATGCATAATGCTAAAGTGAGAATGGTATTCTATTACGCTAATGATGTAGCGAGCGGAAGTGAAAGTTGGGGAACTAATGCTACTGACCTTTGTAGCTACTTTGGCTTAACAAATGATGGTCAAAATTGTGGATATGCGGGGGAGCTTGATGGATTAACTCTATCTCCTAAAGCAAATGGTGGAGCAAATGAATATACGGCAAAAGTGAATGTTAAGGATGTTCCGGCAGGATCAAAAATTTGCGCAGCAGTGGCGGTGTATCCATCAAATAGTGGCTATGATAGACAGTTGAGCGCTTTTGGTAGTGGAAAGTGGCGAATCTCGGATTCTAAATGCTTTAGTATTGCTAAACGGCCGAGTTTTCAGGTGTGGGGCGGCAGTGTTTATTCTGCTGGTAATATTAGTGTAAAACCTAGTGCAAAAAATAATTTGGCTGCATATAGTCATAGGTATCCGTATAGCATGACCAATAATAATGACCATCGGGTATTTGGCTCTTGGGTAGAACTTGGGCTAGTGGCAAATGGTGCAGTAACTGGGCTGGCTAGCGGTGCTGGTACTGGGTATGGTATTGAGGGCATAAATGAACAGGGGATACCAGCTGCGGCTAGAGATGCAGATCTAGGTGGTAGCGCAGAAGGTCAGAGTCTCGATTATTGCGTAAGGAGTACCTTGAGTTTCGCAAATGTTAATTGTAAAGCTTCATCTGGTGCTGTAGGAGGGTTGGGTGGAATGTTACAGAATAATGTCTCATCAAATAAAAGAGCTTTGATATCTGAATTTACTGATGAGGAAGACACTAGCTATACGATAGAGACAGCAAAAGAAGTGGGGGAGATTAGTAATTTTAGAGGTACTGAAGTGGATGGTATGGTAAAAACTACTAGAGTAATTGCCTCAACTGGCAGTATTAAGATTAATGGCAATATTGAGTATGCAAATGATGGCTATACTGGATTAGGTGAAGTGCCGAAAATAATAATTTATAGTGGAAAGAATATTTTGATTTCATGTGATGTAACTAGAATTGATGCAGTGCTAATTGCAGAAGGGGCTGTAAATACTTGTGTGGATCCAGATGATGCAAGCAGAACAGTGGATGTAGATGAGGAGATGAGATCTAGTCAGTTGAGAATTAATGGCTCTATAATTTCTAATACTTTGACACTAGGAAGGACTTATGGGGCGGCGACCGGCGTGTATTCTATTGTGCCGGCGGAAATTATAAATTATGATACTTCCCTTTACTTGTGGTCTAAAAAACAGAACGTTGCTACTGGTACGGATAAGCTAGTTGAAGCTTATACTAGTGAGTTGGCGCCAAGATATTAAAATCTGAGGTTGCCGTGATATAATTTTATATATGAAAAACAGAAGTCAGTTTGTGTGCCAAGAATGTGGTGCGAGCTTTTCTAAGTGGATGGGGCAGTGTACGAGTTGCGGAAATTGGAATTCGTTGGTGGAGCAGGCTGTGGAAGTGGAGTTGGGAAAAAAATCGGCAATAGAAAAAGGGCGAGCATCTGGTAAAAAGTTGGAATTTGTAAAGTTGGACACGGTGATACCATCGGATGCAAAAGCGAGATTGGTAACAGAATTCAAAGATTTAAATGTGGTACTGGGGGGTGGGATATTGATGGGGTCGGTGAGTTTATTAGCAGGTCAGCCCGGAATAGGTAAATCTACGTTGCTTATGCAAATTTGTGCGGAGGTGGCAAAAACTCATAGTGTATTATATGTATCTGGCGAAGAGAGTGCTGGTCAGGTGAAATTAAGAGCAGAAAGATTGGGGGCGAAGTCGGAGAAGTTAAATTTTGCAGCATCGACAAGCGGAAATGATATTGCTAAAACTATAGAAACTGGAGAGTTTGATCTTGTAATTGTGGATTCAATCCAAACATTAGTGATGGATGAATTATCGTCGGCGCCTGGAACGGTGTCGCAAGTAACAAATTGTGGTAATTTGATAATCCGTGCGGCGAAGGCTACGGATACGGCGGTGATAATAGTGGGGCATGTGACAAAGGATGGTACTTTTGCGGGGCCGAAGGTGTTGGAGCATTTGGTGGATGTGGTACTGAATTTTGAGGGTGATAGATATGGTGGATTCAAGACTGTGCGGGCAGTAAAAAATAGATTTGGTTCTACTAACGAAGTAGCGATTTTTGAAATGATGGAATCTGGTCTTATTGAGGTGCAGAATCCATCGGCTACACTACTAGCCGAGAGGATGAATACGGATGGTTCGGTGATATTGGCTACAATGGAGGGCAATCGGCCGATATTGGTAGAGATACAAGCTTTGGCTACAAATTCTAATTATGGGTACCCGAAGCGGACAGCAAGCGGCTTTGATATCAATCGTCTAAATTTATTAATTGCGGTGATAGAGCGACGGACAAAATTAAAACTTAATAATAAAGATATATTTATTAATGTGGTTGGAGGGATGAGGTTGAGTGATTCGGCGGCGGATCTTGCCGTATGTATGGCGATAGCTTCGGCGGTAGCGGGAAGAAAATTAGATGATGAATATGTGGTATTTGGTGAAGTTGGCTTGGGTGGTGAGATAAGGTCGGCTTTTAGGGCGGATCAAAGAATTATTGAGGCACAGAAATTGGGCTTCAAGCATGCGATAGCTCCGAGAACGGTAAAAAATCCATTCGTGATTCCGGCAAAAGATTTAAGGGAAACATTAATTAAATATGTTAAGTAACAAAATTGGATAAATACTCTTTTAAGGGTAATTAAAGACTAATGATGGGTTGTATAATATATTTATGCGTATTTTAGGAATTGATCCGGGGATTGGGATTTGTGGGTTTGGTTTGATTGAAACTTCTAGCCGGGCGGAAGCTAGAGCGTTGGACTATGGTGCGGTAACTACGATGGTGGATGCGCCGATGCCAGAGAGGTTAAAGGAGCTCTATGAATCTTTAAAGATAGTATTTGAGCAAACCAAGCCAGATGTGGTAGCAGTGGAAAAATTGTTTTTTTCAAAAAATATTACGACAGGCATAGCAGTGGCAGAGGCGCGTGGAGTAATTTTGTTGGCGGCAAGACAAAGTGGAGCGGAAATTAGGGAGTATACTCCAAATGCTATAAAGCAGGCCCTCACCGGCTATGGAGCGGCAACAAAAACTCAAATGGAGGAAATGGCAAGAGTGCATTTGGGACTAAAAGAAAAGCCGAAGCCGGATGATGCGGCGGATGCATTGGCCGCAGCAGTGACTTGTAGCTTGCTCTATCGTGAAGATGATATAATAGAGGTTGATAAATTCTCAAATAGTAGGAGGCAGAAATGATAGCTCATTTAAGGGGTAAGATTGAAGAAAAATTTGATAATACATTAATTATTGATGTGAATGGAGTTGGGTATGAAGCAATGGTGCCAACATCGGATTTTGAAGCAGTGAATTTAGGAGAAGAGCATAAATTTTACACTTATCATCAGGTACGAGAAAATGCGGAAGAATTATATGGGTTCTTGAGCTTAGCAGCGAAGAAGATTTTTGAACTTTTGATTGGTGTACAAGGGGTGGGGCCAAAAGCGGCAATTGCAATATTGTCACTCGCGGAAGCTGAAGAAGTACGCAATGCAATAGCCAATGCCGATGTAGCTTTTATTTCTAAGGCTTCCGGTGTGGGCAAGAAAAGTGCCGAGAGAGTAATAGTAAACTTGAGTGATAAAGTCGGCATACCAAGTCACTATGGTGCAACGGAGGTGAAATTTGCTGCGGCTGCGACCGTAAACGATGAGGCGCTTGATGCTTTGATTGCGCTAGGGTTTCCGCTGAAGGAGGCCATGGCGGCGTTAGAAAAAGTAGATTCTTCTTTGTCGGTGGAAGAGCGAGTGCGTTTGGCGCTTAAAGGTTAGAATTAAAGGCTATTCGGGGTATTGTTTAGTGAAAACCCTTGAAAAAGTAAAACAAGTATGGTAGAATAATGGGTAATTGTCTAATATAAAAGGTAAAATATGAGTTTTTCAATTTTAAAGCAAATTGGTGATGCACAAAAGAAGAAAGCAGTGGTAGATGTTCGATCTGGTGATACCGTAAAAGTTACCCAGAAGATTAAGGAAGGCAGTAAATTCCGCTTGCAGACTTTTGAAGGTGTGGTTATTCGGGTGGATCGTAAAGAGTCACATACAGCAAGGATTGTGGTTCGCAAGGTGACTTCTGGTGTAGGAGTGGAGAAATCTTATTTGATTCACTCGCCGTTAGTAGAAAAGATTGAGATTACTAAGCGTTCTAAGGTGCGCCGAAACAACCTTTCTTATTTGCGGGATCGTTCTGGTAAGTCGGCAAGGTTGCGTGGAAAAGATTTTGATCGTTTAGCGGTAAACGATACGACAGTGGAAGAGCCAGAAATAGAGGTAGTAGAGGCTCCGGAAGAAGTAAAGACCGAAACTGCTGAGGCTGAGAAGGCAGAAGAAAAAATTGAAGCCTAGATGGCAATACTTGGTATAGATGAAGTTGGTCGCGGCCCTTTAGCAGGGCCGCTTGTTGTGGGTGCAGTAATTTTGCCGGATGAAGAAAAAGAGTGGTTTGGGGAGCTGGCGGATTCTAAGAAATTGTCAGCAAAAAAGCGTGAAAAATTAAGTGAGATTATTTTAAATGAAGCAACGGTGGGGCTAGGTTGGGTGAGTAATGTAGAGTTAGATGAAGCAGGAATATCCGAAGCATTAAGGCTTGCAACGCGGCGAGCAGTAAAGATGGTGCAGGGTTGTCATAGGCAGTTTTCGCAGATTGTGATTGATGGAAAAGTAAATTTTCTTGCTGATACATCACTTTCTAATTATGTATCTACGGTGGTAAAGGCAGATAGCATGATAAGGGAAGTATCGGCCGCATCGATTGTGGCGAAAGTAGCAAGAGATAAGTATATGTATGAAATAGCTTTAAAATATCCCGAATATGGATTTGATAAACATGTGGGATATGGAACGGCATTACATTGCAAGGCGATTAATGAATTTGGAATTTGTCCGGAACATCGGCGAAGTTTTGAGCCATGCAAGAGTCTAACTGGTTTCTCGCGAGAGGATAGTGTTGTAAAAAATACAACAAAGATTGGGAATCGTGGCGAGGATGCAGTGTGCGAACATTTGGTAAGGTGTGGGCATGAGATTATAGCGCGTAATCACAAGACTTATTTTTATGAGATAGATATAATATCGGTGTATGGGGATAAAATTTACTTTACGGAAGTGAAATATCGGAAAAATGCGGATTTCGGTGGAGGGATAATGGCGGTAGATAATAGGAAACAGCGGCAGATGCGCTATGCGGCAGAATCATTTCTGAAATTTAGGAAGGAATTTAATAAACTAAATCCGATTTTGGCGGTAGCCGATGTGTGTGGAGAAGATTTTGTGGTGAGGGACTGGTTTGAAATATTATAAGGTAGAAACGGAAAACGTGACAAAATATCAATTATGTGATACAATAAAAATTGGCGCTTCAAATTATTGTACTTTTATATATTAGGTAGGGGGTAGTTGGATGAATAGATATGCGAACATTAGACTTTCTGATTGGCTAATAAATATTACCAACCAGGAAATTTATGTCTATGATGTCTGTACTGGAGATATATGTGAATTTGCTCCTATAAAAGGAGTATTACCAGAAAGTCCAGAGATGGAGAATGGGCTGATTGTTCACTATATCGTGGATAAAAAGATGGCCGAGCAGCTTAGAGAGGTTGGTCGGTCGCTTGATGACATCGCTATAGTTAAAAGCTCAGCGAGTGGGCGAGATGGTTTTATTATAACTCAACTTGCATGGGGCAATGATCCTAAGATGAGCGTGGAACTATTCTACGATGCTCATAAATTCTTGTTTATGTAGAATGTAAGAAATGAAGCGTTTTATAGCAAGGTCTTGGACCTTGCTTTTTCTTGTTTTTATACGTTGAAGCGGAATTCTACTACATCGCCATCTTGCATAATGTAGGTTTTGCCTTCGGTGCGGAGTTTGCCGGCGGCTTTTACGGCTTGTTCGGAACCGAGTGTCTTTAAATCATCGTAATTGCAGATTTGGGCGGCAATAAATCCGCGTTCGAAATCGGTATGTATAGTGCCGGCCGCTTGTGGGGCGGTGGAGCCCTTCTTGATAGTCCAGGCGCGACATTCTTTTTTGCCGGCGGTGAGGAAAGATTGTAAGCCTAAAGTGTCGTAGGCGGCTTTGATGAGTTCTTCTAAAGCATCGTGTTCTATACCGTAGCTTTTTAGAAACTCTTTACGTTCTTCGCGAGACATGCCGGACATTTCTTCTTCCAGCTTGGCATTGATAAAAATGCAATTATTATGGGCAACGGGTCCTGCCGGTCGTTCTCCTCCCCCAAAATCGCTAAGGCGATTTTGGGGGTCCCCCTCCACGACCGTCACCCGTTGCCGATTTTGATTGTTGCTTGCATTGACTAAATCGCAGAGTTTTTCTTGCAAACCTTGGTCGGTCAGACCATGTTCATCTACATTAAACATATAAATTACGGGTTTGTCGGTTAAGAACGGGATGTTTTCATCGTTGGGGTCTTTTTTACGTTTGGCTTCAATTTTGGCTTTGGTTTCCTCATCGGCAAGCTGAAGCTCCAGATTGATGATGTCGATATCTTCTTTGGCTTGAGCTATAATGTCATCTTCTACCTTATTGTCGGCGCGAACTATATCATTATTTTTAAAAGCGCGAACAACATGACAAATAGCTTGGCATTCGCGAATATGGGCGAGGAATTTGTTGCCGAGACCTTCGCCTTTGCTCGCACCAGCTACGAGGCCGGCGATATCTACAAATTCGACTGTGGCGGGAACGACTTTGTCGGTATCGTACATTTTGGCGAGGACCTCCAAGCGTTCATCTGGGACTGGTACGATGCCAACATTTGGCTCGATGGTAGCAAAAGGATAGTTGGCGGCAAGAGCGCCAGCGTTTGTTAATGCATTAAATAGCGTAGACTTTCCAACGTTTGGGAGGCCTACGATGCCGATCTTTAAATTCATAACCAATCTGTGATATCTGTTATTGTGGATATAATTATAACATATTTTCATGTATAATATAAGGTATGGAAACAATAGACCAATCTTCTGCTCCTGGCGAGCTTTTAAAAAGTGACCGGGTAATATCTACTATTGAATCTTTGATGACTGGTAACAACAATCAACAGATTCTTGGGAACTTAAAAATGTATCATGATGCAGACAGAGGTTCAAGAATCTCTATTTTTCATGAAAACATCGATAATTCTAGAAAAACAATGGTGATGAGCGATGCTGTGTATAAGAAAATGATGGAATTAGCGGGAAAAACTGCTGAAACCAAAAAAGAACATTCTTTTTTAGTATTGGGTTGGGTGCAGGATGGGAACTATTTATTTAATGCAATTGGTAGCGATATCGATATTAATGACGAATTTAAGAGAAAGTTTTATGATGAAAATCCTGATTTAGAGGCGGATGATTCGGCGGCGGATTTTAATATGCTTTTAACTTATTATTGGCAAGCGATTAATGGTCATATTGATAAGATGAAGGCTTCCGGGATGAAACCATTAGTCAGTCTTGGGCATACACATCCTAATGCTTCAGAATCTTATGGCAACTATTCTTTACCAGATTTAGTTGGCTTTTCTTTGCAGGAAGAGGCGATCCGTGGGAGGCGCGATGAGGGCGAATTTGAATATTGTCATATAGTTTTGCCAGAGAATGGTGATGTCGACTGTATGGTTTTTGATAAAACTCAGAATCGTTTTAAGAAGATTACGAGTGTTATATCAGTTGGACAAAGCGGAGAAGAAAAGGTTCCGGCTTATACTTTTGAAAGTCCAAAAATACTCTCTGAAGCGTCTTATGTGAAAGAAAGAAATGAATCTGAGGATGATAAATTGTATGATGATTGCATTGAAGAGATTATTCGGAAATATCAGTGGGATAATATGCCTAAATAAAAAGAAAGCCCCGACCTACTTTAGTCCAGCGTTGCCTGATGGACTTTCGATATATATTATAACGCAAAAAAAGAAGCTCTCGCGATAGGTACTTTCGGCGCCGTGCGAGTGCTTCGATATCTGTATTATATCATGGTATGGGGTTGAAAAATAGCGATAGTTTATATATAATGTCGGGAATGAAAAAAGGTAGAATAATTCCCAATGGTGTGATTTTGGAAAAACATGAATATAAGACTATTTTGTTGTTTACTGAAATGGGGATTGATGTTGAATTGATTCCGAAAAGCGATAAAAAGGGTGTTCGAACTCCTGATATTATTATGGAAGGGTTAAAATGGGAATTAAAAAGCCCCAGAGGGAAAGGCCGATGGCTTCTAGAGAATACATTGCAGAAAGCTGTGAGGCAATCATCTAATGTAATTATTGATTTAGATAGAATTAAAATTCATCAGACTAAATGTTTACAAGAATTGGAAAAGCAGTTTTATAAATCTAAGGGGGTAAAGTGGTTAAAGATTGTTACAAAAACAAAGAAAATAGTTGATTTTAAGAAGTAGTTTTGATATAATAGAGTTATTAAGATAGGACTTGTCTCGGAATAGATGAGTCCTATCTTTTTGTTTTTATGTATTTCCAGTTTGGTTTTGAGAGATGGATTTTGATAGTAAACGGGATATAAAAATAGGTTGGTTTAGAAAATCAAGACTCCGATCTTTAAATTCAAAACTAGCTTGTGTATCTGTTATTATTGGTATAATTATAACATATTTTGATGTATAATTTAAATCAAGATAACAGAAGGATTTAAAATGGATAATGTTAAAATCTGTCAAAGTTGCGCAATGCCACTAACTTCAGAGGATATGTATGCCACTGAAAAGGATGGTAGCGTAAACACTGACTATTGTAAATGGTGCTATAAAGATGGCGAATTCATCGATAAATGTTCAATGGAGGAATATATTGAAAAATGCTCTCAATTTGGGGAGCAAGCTGGAATGACTAATGAACAAATGAGGGAGTATTGTACTAAGATTTTTCCAACTCTGAAAAGATGGAAGAAAGCTTAGTGAATAAAAAAAGAAAGCCCCGACCTACTTTAGTCCAGCGTTGCCTGATGGACTTTCGATATATATTATAACGCAAAAAAGAAGCTCTCGCGGTAGGTACCTTCGGCGCCGTGCGAGTGCTTCGATATTTATATTATATCAAATTAGCGCAAAGGAATGTTCATGTTCTTCCATTTTGGTTTTGGAAGTTGAACTGCAACAGAGAAAGGTATATGTGGAGTCATTGGTTGGTTTAGAAAATCAAGATTACTGTTGTAGGTATAGTTATGTTATCATATAATATAGGACATAGAATAGCTAGGAGTAGAATGTCTATAAAAGAAGAAAACGAAGTAACTATAAAAGTTCTCTGTTCAAAGGAAGAGCTATTAAATTTCTTGGAGGATCGGGGATTTGAACTCAGAGAAAGCTTTTCGTTGGATGATTATTACTATATTCCGCGTTCTTTTGATATTAAAAATATGACTGCGAGAGAGATATTGTCGAATGCAATTATTCTGAGATATATTACAGGAGAAAAGAGCGTTACGCAAAAAATTACTTATAAAATTAAAAAAATAGCTAACAATGGCGACATTATTAGTCAGAGGGCAATTAGCTGTGATGTTAAAAATATAGAAGATGCCAAAAAGCTATTCGAGGCTATAGGTTATTACGAAATTATGAACATTAAAGAAGATGACACGGTTTATAGTAAGGATGGTTTTGGGTTGGCTATTAAATTTATCAAAAATAGCGACATCTTGATTGAGATTGAGGCAGAACAAGGGACAGATTGGGATACAATAGAAAAGATAAAAGCTATTATTTCCAAGATGAATTTGCCTATTGAAAAAGGCAACTACTTTGTTAAAAAAGCAGAAAATGAGTTGGAAAAAATACTATAAAACAGGTTGGTTTAGAACTACAAGACTCCGATCTTTAAGTTCAAAACTAACCTTTCTATCTGTAATTATAGGCATAATTATAGCATAATTTGGGGTATAATTAAAACATGAAAGATTCTCAAAAAATAATTAGAGATTTTAATACTAAATATAATCTTGGGGGTTCGATTGAGACTAGGTTTATTGATTTGTCATCGGAGGTTGGGGAGCTTGGCAAGGAAATTCTTAAGGGTACTGATTATGGTAAAAAAGAATTTAGTAATACGGGTAATTTAGAATCTGAGTTCGGCGATGTTTTATTTTCGCTTGTTTCGGTCGCCAATTGTGCTGAAGTTGATTTAGATATTGCTCTGGCAAAAGTTTTGAAAAAATATGAGGATAGGTTTGATGCGAAGGGACATATTGGGTCTGAGGGCTAAAGAAATGAATAGAGAGAAAAGTTGTGGTTGTGTTATACTGAAAGATAATAAGGTGCTTTTGATTGGTGCTAAGGATGATGATGATAAGCTGTTTTAGTCGTTTCCGAAAGGGCATCAGGAAGATGGTGAGACTGATATAGAGACAGCGATTCGTGAAACGAAAGAAGAGACTAATCTGGATGTTAAGATTATTGATGGGGAGCCGATTAAGACTGGACATTTAGTGCATGGCGGGACTACCTATAAGGAAATTTTGTTATTTATTGCCGAGCCGCTTAATAATAAAATAAAAATACAAGAGGATGAGGTTGAAGAAGCGCAGTGGGTGCAAGTTGATGCGGCTGGTAGATATTTTGATGATTATTATAGTGATGCGTGGGAAGAGCTGCTGAATAGGCTAAATAACTAAAAATTACCTATGTACCTTAATGTGAATGTTCGTATGCTATAATGGACTTATGGAAAAGAAACCAGCTGAGCGGATGGAAGGTGGTGCCATGTCGTATTCATCGGAAGGGTGGGGAAATCTTGAGGAGCATACGCGAAAAAATGCTGAAGCGGTAGCCGAAGCTTTGGCGAAAAAGGCCATGGAAAGAGGATACTATAAAGGGGATGATGATATTTGGCGGAATAGATATGGCGATGAGGTGAGGTGCTTCAGACTCGATGAGGAATATCCGGAACTAGCTGATAAAACGGAAGCTCTCGCTGATAAATATCATGTGAAATATAATGATCACGATAGATTTAATGGCTTGAAGTGGTCGGTATATAATAATGCTAATGAGTTAAGCAAAGCTAGTGATGAACATTTAGCTAGTATTTTTAATATTGCTGGAGGGATTTCCTTTTCAATATCTGGCACCAGTGATAGATTGGTGAGTTATAGTGCTAAAGAGTTAGGGAAATTGGAGGATTCGCTAAGTGCTTATTATAGCTCCGTTCTTGAAAAGATGCCGGAGAACAAGCTCGATAAAAGAATCATGAAAATCGGCGAGTGTTTGGTGAGAAACTTTAATGAAAAGTTGGTAGAAGGTGATTTTCTGGAAAGGTTGGCGGATTATTCGGTGGAAGCGTTTTTGGATAATGGGGGAGATAGTAGCGCTTTGATTTATTGCATGGAGGCTGGAATAAAAGGTTTTAGCGAGAATGAGTGTAGTGGTAGATTTTTTGGTGAATACATGAAGTATGCCGATGAGCTGATGAAGGATAAGAGGACAATTACTCAGTACGACACGAGAGCTGATGCTTTGTGTAGGTATGTAATACTGCATGGTGCGGATAATAATACTGTGGCGGGTTTTAAAAAGATCGTGTTCCCTCTTTTAGAAGAAGGCGATGAGGTGGTAAGAGCGATTGCTTGTGATTGGAATTCTTTCGGGATGGGCGAAGGGACTTATGGTATTGCGGATTATACGGAAGAATGCTTGCTGTCGCGGTATTATCCGGATGAGATTAACAAATTGATGATGATTTATCATGAGATACCGACTTCTGATTTTACGAAATTTAAACAAAATCGCAAAGATGCGGCTAGGCTGCAGGGGACTATTATTGGCGGTAGGGATTTTATCCATGATGAGCGCCCTGGTGTGAACGAAGCCCTGGTGGCAATTAGGAATTATTATGACCATCGGGATAGCGAAGATGCCTATGAGTATCGGAAGAAGTTGGAAGATTTGGAGGATAAATATCATTTTGGCGTGTTGCCAAATGCATTTAATAATGAGGCGTATGAAGAGCCTGTAGAATATATGTCTAGCCACAATATTGCGGATGAGGGGGATAAAAATGAGACTGCGCTGGATATTTTGGATCGTTTGATTAAAAATACTAGCCCAAGCCTAGTGGAGGCTCCTAAGACTGGAAATGCGGAACTGGATGAATTGATGCTGGAGATTTCGCCGATATTAAATGAGAATACCGGTGAAGTACGGGTGAGTCTAGGTGAGGTGGGGCCGGCTGTGGTAAAAATGAATGAAATTTTGCGGGAAAATTATGGCAAGCAAGGCATTTTTCCTGCTATGGTTTCCGCCATTGCGTTTTTAGATAAAATGTCGGCCTATGCTTTGAGATATGCGGATAAAAAAGATTTGAGAGAGTTGGCGTTTGATGCGAATTTTAAAGAAATAGTGAGATTTTCGCAATTAACCTCTAGTTTAAAATATGATGAAAATGATTTTGAGCGTAAATATCGGATGATGAGAGATAAGTTTGATGAAGCTTATGGCGGTGATGGCGTGGATGTAGTGAAGATTATTGATGGCTATAAGATCTTAAGCCAGCAGATACTTCAAAATATGCATGATTTGGGCAAAAAGTATGCATCCAGGAAAGTGACTGCGCGCTTTCAAGAGGCGATTTGGTCTGGTAATTTAAGTGATGAGTTGATTGGTCTTTTTCAAAGGGCGTAGTTTTTTCGGTTTGAGAGATGGATTTTGATAGTAAACGGGATATAAAAATAGGTTGGTTTAGAACTACAAGATTCCGATCTTTAAATTCATAACTAACTCGTGATATTTGCTATTATGGATATAATCATGGCATGTTTTAATGTATAATATATAGTATGAAAAATGAAGAAAAACTTAATTTAAGTGATGAGCAGCGCTCTGACTTTGACATACTTAGCGAGGCGCCGGAATTCGCTCCATCTAAACAAGCTTCCATTGATAAGTTAATTGAACTTGGTTATGAGGCAGATGATGCAAGAGACATTACTTTGGTATATGGCATATCAGGCTACAAAGACTCTACTTTATCGGATAATATAAGTAGAAACAATGCTTTTCTGCAAGAGCTTGGCTATTCACAAGAAGATGTAATTAAGATGACTAAGTCATTGCCAGCTATCTATGGTCTATCAATTGATAATATGAAGCAAAAAATCTCAGATATGCAAGAGCTTGGTTATTTACAAGAAGATGTAATTAAGATGACTAAGTCATCGCCAACTATCTATAGTTATTCAATTGATAATATGAAGCAAAAAATCTCAGATATGCAAGAGCTTGGTTATTCACGAGAAGATGTAATTAAGATGACTAAGTCATTGCCAGCTATCTACGGTTATTCAATTGATAATATGAAGCAAAAAATCTCAGATATGCAAGAGCTTGGTTATTCACAAGAAGATGCAATTAAGATGACTAAGTCGTTGCCAGCTATCTACGGTTATTCAATTGATAATATGAAGCAAAAAATCTCAGATATGCAAGAGCTTGGTTATTCACAAGAAGATGTAATTAAGATGACTAAGTCATTGCCAGCTATCTATAGTTATTCAATTGATAATATGAAGCAAAAAATCTCAGATATGCAAGAGCTTGGCTATTCACGAGAAGATGTAATTAAGATGACTAAGTCATTGCCAGCTATCTATGGTCTATCAATTGATAATATGAAGCAAAAAATCTCAGATATGCAAGAGCTTGGCTATTCACGAGAAGATGTAATTAAGATGACTAAGTCGTTATCAACTATCTACGGTTATTCAATTGATAATATGAAGCAGAAAATTGATTTTTATGATGGCATTGGTATGCATGATTTAGCGATTGCCGATGCAAAACAATTGATGCAGAGTGTGGCATTGAGCTATGCAAGATATCATTTCTTTACACGCGAGCGAGGGATTAATATTGATATGAATAATTACAGAGTGCTTTTTACTAATCAAAAAGAATTTAAAAATCGGTATGGGTATGATAATAACGAAATAAAACAAAAGTATCCGTATGAGGAAGGTGAAGAATAAATGGAAGAGATAGCAATCTTTTTACAAAGACTGGGGTGTGATGAACGTATCATTAAAAATGTGATTATGAGCAATGAATGCATTTTATCGCGTTCGTTATCTGATCTTGAAAAACTTGTGGCTAAATTGCGACAAATTGGACTGACTGATATCGTTGATCTGCTTGATGCGAATCCTTACATTTTGAACTTAGATGCATATGAGATTGATGATTATATAAAGAAAAAAGAAGAGTCTGGAGAGCCTTTTGAGGACATTGTGGCGGCCTTAGAGTCTGAGCCGGCGTTGTTTTTGGAAATATAAGACAAGAATCAGATTGGTTCAAAAAATCAAGATTCCTATCTTTTAAATTTATAACTAACCTGTGGCATCTGTTATTGTAGATGTAACTATGGTATATTTTGGTGTAGAAGGAAGCTTTCACGGTAGGTACTTTCGGTGCTGTGTGGGCGCCTCGATGATTTTATTAGGATATGTTTTTTGTTATAATATAGATATGGTGAATGAAGAGCTTTAGAGCAAAAAACGCGCTATTGAGCTTTATGACAGTGGGAAGATTAATGAATATGAAGAACAGTCTGAATATGATGTGTACGACTTATTTAATTAGATATTGGCATCCGAAGAATTCTCATTTGCGATTAGATCTTACGAAATAGATTGTTCTTATTTCGTAAAATGCAAATAGCCCTCGGCATAAAGCCGGGGGCTAGGGAAATTAAAAGAGGTGGATGCTGGCGAACAATGGCGCTAGTGTGTTGGCGACAGTGCTCATCATCTTAATGAAGATATCCAGGGCTACACCAACGACATCCTTGCGAGTGTCGCCTACGGTGTCGCCGACAACTGATGCTTTGTGAGCATCTGAGCCTTTGCCATGGCCTTCTAGCTGGCCACTTTCGATGAATTTCTTGGCATTGTCGAAAGCGCCGCCGGAGTTACCCATGAAGATGGCCCTAGGGATAGCTGTGATAGTGGCGCCGATTAGTAGGCCACCGACAAACTCTACTCCGAAAAGCAGGCCGCCGGCTACGGGAATTAAAAGTGCCAGTAAGGATGGTGCTAGCATCTTTTTCAAGGCTTGCTGAGTGGCCATTTTGATACATTTGTTATAGTCGGGTCTAACTTTGCCTTCTATAACACCGGGTATCGATAGCTGTCTATCACCTTCTTCGGCCATGAGGTGGGCTGATTCGATAGTATTGTCGGTGAGCAATGCCGAAAAGTATTCAATTAGGGCTCCGCCCAGGATACCGCCAGCGATAACTACGAAGCTAGCGATATTCAAAACCGGTTCGATAGCCTGAGAATAGCTTCCCACGTACGCAAATATGAGGGAAACTGTAGCAAATGTGGCCGAGCCAATAGCGAAGCCTTTACCGATGGCGGCAGTGGTGTTGCCAACGGCATCGAGCTGGTCGGTGATGGCGCGGACTTCGGGCTTTAAGTGACAACTTTCGGCGATGCCGCCAGCATTATCGGCGATAGGTCCGAATGCATCTATTGACACGGTGGTAGCTACAAAAGATAGCATGCCAAGTGCGGCGATAGCAATGCCATAGATGCCACAGAGTATGCCAGAGCCGACTAGTGCTGCGCCGATAACAAGAATCGGCAACAAACACGATCTGGAACCAATGGCATCACCTTTGGTAATAACGAAGGCTGAGCCTTCTTTTGCCATTTCTGCCAACTGTTTTACGGACTTAAATTTCGTTCCAGTGTAGTACTCTGTAATTTTACCAATAGCTACACCACTAGCGATGCCCATGATAGCGGATATCCAGGGCGAAGCCCATCCTAACCTGAAACTATCATAAAGCTCTATGTCTTTGAAAATAAGAAATGAAGCTATTCCGCCAATAGCGATAGTTATGGCGGCAGAGATATAAGTTGCTAGATTAAGTTCGCGACTGGGATCCTTGCTGGGTTTATGCGCTAGAACGAATAATATGCCCAGTGTACAGCTAAATAGTCCTCCGCCTGCTAAAACCAGTGGGTAATTGATGGTATCTTGGAATAGTGTCATGTTGTCGTTTGTAATAGAAACCGCTATCAACAAGCTGGCTACTATTGTGGCGACAAAGCTTTCCAATAAGTCTGAGCAGTTGCCGGCAATGTCGTTGACATTGTCGCCGATGAAATCGGCGATAGTGTTGGGCATGCGTGAATCATCCTCTGGCATATCGTGTCTAACTTTAGCCACGATGTCAGCTGAAATATCGGCTGCCTTAGTGTAGTTGCCACCGGCTACACGATTAAACATCGCAACCAATGAACAACCTAATGAATATGTGGTGAGCCACATAATACTGGGATTGCATTGCAGCACTGGGATGAACCCTGAGCCGGAACTCTTAGGTTCGATGCCGCCACCGATGGTGATAACAATTAGTAGACCGAGTAAGCCAAAGGCTTGAACGGAAAGTCCACTAATGCTGCCGCCAGCGAGGGCGACTTTAACCGTTTCGCCGATCGATAGGGTTTTGCGTGCCGTGTTAGTAGTGCGAACATTGGCGTATGTCGCGCTACGCATACCTATAATGCAAGTAGCACTGCTCATGGTGGCACCGAGAATAAAAGTGAGGCCGGCAAATTTCTCTATAAAAAGAGAGAGGGCCACGGCGATAATTGCCACGACAATGGCAATGATCTTATATTCGGCCAACATGAAAGTTTTTGCCCCATCACGGATGATTTTGGCGATTTCCACCATCTCGCTGCTTCCCTCACTATGGTTCATCAAGCTATAGAAGTTGATCGCCATTAATGTGAGGGCAAAGATGATACTAGCAAAGATTAAAATTGGTACCATTTTATCACATCCTTTCTAATTTTTAAGGTACGAAATTTAATCGTGCATTTTTGGTACAAAAAAATATGTAGCCAAGATGCATTAATCTAATTATAATAGATTTGCTATATTTTCGCAAGGGGAGGTGCTTTGGATAAGATAATAAACTGGGTGGTTGTGCTTTGCATGATATCTGGCGTATAATGGGGGTTAATGAGTAAAGTTGTGAAGCAAAAAACAAAGTGGAATTATGGATGGTGGCTAGTGATAGCGGTGGTGATATTAGTTACCGTAATAATATTATTGAACCGGGCTTGGATTTATGATTGGGTTAGGGGAATAAATTATCAGCCAAGTAGCGAAATGGTGGCGGTGCGCGATAAGCTAATGTTGACTGGTAGAGGAGAGTTTCTATTTAATGCTACTTGGCCAGAATTAAATAATGCCGAAGAATTTAATGAGAACTGTCAAAGAGATGAAACGGAAATGGCAGTATTGGGCTGTTACGCGATGGGAAATATATATGTATACGATATTGAGGATGTAAGATTGGCCGGTATAAGGGAACTAACGACTGCACATGAGTTGTTGCATGCGGTGTGGGCGAGAATGAGTGAGAATGAGCAAAAGAATTTAGAGTTAATTTTGCAAAAAGTATATAAAGATAACCTTAATACATTGAAAGATGATATAGAGACATATGCAGAAAGTGAGCGATTAGAGGAGATTTTTGTACGAGTGGGAACGGAAATAAAAGACTTGCCGGTAGAGCTGGAGGAAGTCTATGCGGAGATTTTTAAGGACCAGGATGCCGTGGTGGACTATTATGAGAGTTACGATACGGTTTTCAGGGAAATGAAATTGCATTTAGAGTGGTTGATGGATGAGATGGAGAGATTGCAAGCTGATATAGATGAGAAAACAAGAGAATATGAGGTGGCTGTTGAGAAACTGAATGATGATATAAAGAGGTTTAACGATTGTGCGGAAACGGCGGGGTGTTTTGAAAGTTCTTGGGAATTTTATACACAGAGGAATATGCTCATCGCGCGCGAGAGCGCTCTAGATGAAATGAATGATGATATTAATAATATAATTAATGAATATAATGAAAAGGTAAATGAATATAATGAGAGCGTATTAGAGAGTCGTAAATTGCAAAGTATCATCAATTCTAAGGCGGAGACCACCGAAATAAAATGAAGCTAAAGGTACGAAGATTAGTATTGATGCTGGCGATGATGCTAGGGGTGGGTACTTGGGTACTGGTGAATCCGGCAAGTTACGAAACGATTTTTACCAAGGCGGAAAATGGCGGAGCGGATTATACGGCGGAGGTGGCAACAGAGGCTGACTCTGATGCGCCACTAGCGGTAGAGATTTTGGAAAAAATAGAGGTGAAGGGTCGGGCGCCAAAGACTGGATATAAACGGGAAGAATTCTATAGTGGTTGGCCAACGGTAGATGGTTGTAGCTTAAGGCAGAGAATTATTAAGCGAGAATTTGGTGAAACGGCAGTACTGGATGGGTGTAATGTGGTGGCGGGAGAATTTGATGAACCATATACGGGTGAACATATGGTGTTTACGGAGAAGACACAGATTTATAAAATACAAATAGATCATGTGGTAGCACTAAGTGATGCATGGCAGAAGGGGGCACAGTATATGGAAAAAGAAGTAAGATATAAAATAGCAACAGATCCGCTAAATTTACTAGCGGTAGATGGTCCGGCGAATGAACAAAAGTCTGATGGTGATGCGGCTACATGGCTGCCATCTAATAAAAAGTTTAGATGTCAGTATGTGGCCAGGCAAGTGTCAGTAAAATATAAGTATGGATTATGGGTGACAGAGGCGGAGAAGGAAGCGATAGGGAAGGTGCTGATAAATTGTCCAAATGAGCCGGCGGTGGGGGTTGCAATATAGATATAGCTATGTTAGATTGCAAGAACGTGGGGTTGCAATTATTAACAATTAACTATGGTAAGGAGAAAGGAGGGGTTTATGGAAGTTTCTATTGAAGATATTAAGCTTACAATAAAACTAAAGATTGCTCCCGTAAAGAAGCAATCCTAAAAAATAAATTCTGATTTAATCCTACCACACGCTAACTTGTAAATCAACCCCACGATATAGTAATCACGATAGTATAACCGCTACCTAAAACTGTAGCATATAACATTTAGTAAACTTTTAAATCAATCTCATCAAGGACTCTCGCAGAACACAGCGGACACTAAAACCGCCGTACCGGTAGCTGTTGTTCTCGGGATCGACATAGCTAGAAAGGAAGCCCAGGCGGCGAGCGCCCTCTGAGTTACTGACCATACTAGACCAGTAGTAGCCGGTGCCGCCTGCACCGCCAAGGGAGTCGCTGCTAATACCACCACTCCTCGCCAAATAAAGAGGAGCCTGCATAAGGTTAGTAGCATTAGTAGTAAGGTTATTATTATAAAGAATATTTAACCTTCTAAATTCATTGGTGAGAGGGAAGAATATATATATTAATACTCCGTACCCGGCACCACCATAAATGATAATGGTATAGATCTCCTTGGTGGTCAGAATGTTGGTTATGCTCCTAATGCCTTTACTACCATTATGAATACTACTCCTCTTTACTTTATTCGTTCGGGCAACCTGAATGGCACTACCCTGTACAATTTCGGAGCTGGCGGGTACTACTGGTCTAGTACGGTGTATTCCCCCTCTGTCGCGTACTACCTAAGCTTCTATTCCACGGAACTGTACCCAGCGAGTCGCCTCTACCGTAACTACGGAAGGTCTGTGCGTTGTCTCTCCCGCTAGAGGTGAACTATACCCCAATTAGTAGACACCACTCTGTAGTCTAGACCCAAAAAGTAGATAGCAACTTCTGTATGGTGTACCCTAAATCACTAAACCCATCAACTGCTCGCTGCACGCCAGGTAAAATTCTTGTCGACTAATCAGGTCTTCTCCCGGTACTTTCCGGTGCTCGACCTGACTAGTCTCCTCGAATTTTACTTGGGTTT
>JAZQXF010000037.1:0-1012 GCA_045632725.1 Candidatus Nanosyncoccus sp. | reverse complement strand
CTGGGCGTATGTTATGGCATGACTTTTATTCAGCTCAAACAGCGAGATATGCCATGTGAGCGGGACTCATATTATGAGATGCGACAGAAATATTATTATGAATTAAGCAGGCTAATATAAAATACCACATTCAGGGGACAGTAATTAAATGTAAAATGGTATTGGCCCGAAAGGGCCACGGCGGAGACCGAGTTGCTTGCATAGGAGTATGCACATGAAAATTAAATGTTGGGAATGTGGCAAGATAGCCACAAAGAGACTTGATTGCTTTACAGATAATCAGATCGAGGAGCTTATTACAAGAGTAAGCGATATACCGCAAATGGATAAGATACAGCCATTCTGGTATAGATGCTATTGTGATGAATGCGCTGAGAAAGTTAAGAATCGAGACAATGAGGAGATGCATGAATATGTCCGGTTAAAAAAGCGGATGATGTTTAAGAAGGCACTCCGAATACTTGAAAAACAGAACACGGATATGTATGAGTATCGTGAAGCAATAGATGTAGTCGAGGCACATTTAGAGAATAACCTAGATAAGTATGACAGCTCATATGAAGTACTTGCGGCTATAGTCCTTGTATACAATCGGATATATGCGAAGATGCAATACAAAGTCGGACGGTATCAAGTAGACTTCTTACTTCCAGAGCTTCTGGTGGTATTAGAGATTGATGGCGAGCGTCATAAGTACAACAAGGATAAAGACACAAAGCGAGACATCTACATCCAGAATGCGCTCGGTGAAGGTTGGGATATAGTCAGGATCAAGACGGATTATCTCGACATGAATGCCAAGAAATTGCCTGAAGCTATTGAGAAGGTTATTGAGTATAGGCAAGAAGGCAAGGTTAATTGGCGCAAATTATATAGCTAACCATAATCCATGGGAATTACATCTCCTTTCATCCCCTTAAGGCTCTCACTACACGGTGGGGGCCTTACTAATTGTAGGGGCCTAGATTTTAACCGGAGGGGTACATATATATGCCGAATTTTAACCCTAGGA
>JAZQXF010000036.1:0-1344 GCA_045632725.1 Candidatus Nanosyncoccus sp. | reverse complement strand
TTTGCGTTTGTATCAATTTTAATGGTATCCAATGCTTGATACATCGGTATTCTTGCTATGCTTCTCTCAATTACATCTTCAGAGCGAATACCTCTTTTTACATCCATTGATAATCTTTCACACAGAGTCTTTTCATCCGCTACAAGCGAGATGCATTTTACCTCACAGTTCTGTGTATCCAGCTTTTCAAGTATGGAATCGATAATACTCTGCTCATGCATCACCCAACAAAAAATAATATTATCGTATGCAGAACATTTCAGAAAATTATTGAGTAAGTAACAAATATTATTCGTCACCATTGCTTTTGTTTCATCGTTTACTTGGAACGGACTTGCATCCCAACACCAATCTCCGTCAAGAAATACACTATTCGGTAAATCTCGTTTTAACTGTTGGCACACAGTTGTATTTCCAACCCCCATAGTACCGCCAATCATATATAAGGTTTTCACCATTCTCACCTACAAATTCTCATTTTCCTAACTGTTCGACCTATTGGAATTTATCTCTCGGTATCTATCAATACAGCTCTGCACGGTGAGCCTTCTGCGCCCGCCAAATTCAGCGGAGCAGCATTCAAAAAATAAACGCCTTCCGAAACCGCCGCTAAACGAATCCCCTCAAGCAAAACAACATTAGCAGACAATAGTGCAAGATGCACCGCCATTGGTGCGTTTTTCGGTCCGACTGTCTGAGGCTCATTTCCCAGAAGTAAAATATTTGAAGATGCAAATACCTTTGCCGCCTCTAATGATACTTCTACATCTCCTTTTATCAGAATTCTCTTTGCCACTTCTGGATTATGCTTTTTCGCTTTTTCGATTATTTCTACAGCATCATTATCGGTAACAACTCCACGATGCTCTGCCACATAAGCCATTCCGACAAATGCATCTAAGCATATCTCATCTATAGTTTTACCATCTTTAATAAAATGACGCGGTGCATCTATATGCGTGCCGTTGTGTGCACACATATTAAATGCCGTCAAATTATATAGTTCGCCTTTTTTCATCGATTTGAGTTCTTTTTTCTCCGGCATCGGATCGCCGGGATACACTTGGCAGCTGAAAACTTCTTGGGAAATATCGTAGATTTTCATTACTCATTCTCCGTCAAATTCTTATTTTCCTAACTGTTCGACCTATTGGGATTTGGCGAACTCACATTTCCTTTTTTACTAAAACATATTCGCTGGTTCGCAGCACTTCCGCAAATCCACATTTAAGGAATAATGCAACAGAAGAATTGTCGATGGCAATATCGTCATAGAGTTCCTTTATGCCATTCGCTTTGGCAGTTTCGCATAAAAGCAATAATCCCTTACGACCATATCCCTTT
>JAZQXF010000035.1:0-1046 GCA_045632725.1 Candidatus Nanosyncoccus sp. | reverse complement strand
TTCAGTATAGGAATTAGGTACTATGGTAGCAATGTGATCATTACCAGTACTAATGGTGCTAGACATAGAGCAAGAGACTGGAATGGCGAGAGAGACTTCGTTCATGATGATATTGGCATTAGCTTTAGTGGAAGCTAGGATAGTACCAGTAAGAAGAGTTGTGAGGAGGAGAGAAGAGACTATGGTAGTGTGGGTTTTCATATGTTGTATTTATTATAACATAAGCTAGATGAAATATAAATATAATCAAAGCGAATTCCTAAATTACTAAACCCATCAACATCGAGCAAACCCAAGTAAAATTCGAGGAGACTAGTCAGGTCGAGCACCGGAAAGTACCGGGAGAAGACCTGATTAGCCGACAAGAATTTTACCTGGCGTACAGCGAGCAGTTGATGGGTTTAGTAATTTAGAGAATCACATGTGTACTTTCGCCTCCTTAATAGGCCATGGCTTCTATCACCATTACACTACTCCTAATACTGGACCGGATAGTCCTAGTCAGCTTTCCTCCAATTATTCCTATGCTTCCTTTGGGAGGAGTGGAGAGTATTTTTGGTTGCTCTCTCCGCATTACCGATACTCCAATGGCGTTCGTGTGTTCTTCGTGTCTCCACCTGGATATTCCGGCGACCCCCGGACTTTCTGGTCGTATGTTCTCCGCCCCACCAGCCACATCTCCTAATAATTTACAACCGAGCCCCAATGTTTAAAAGAGTAGAGAAGAAATTCCTTAAAATAAGTGGGGCCTTAGCAAGAAAAACGATAGAGAAATAGGCCGAAGCGTATATTATATCTTCTTTTCCTCCACCAACGAATTTAGAAGGTTAAATATTCTTTATAATAATAACCTTACTACTAATGCTACTAACCTTATGCAGGCTCCTCTTTATTTGGCGAGGAGTGGGCGTGTTGATAGTGGCTCCATTTACTACGCAGGCAACGGTGGCTACTACTGGTCTAGTACGGTCTATGGTTCAGAGAACGTTCGCAGCCTGAACTTCAGTTCTAGCAATGTCAGCCCCGAGACCTACTACTACCGATAC
>JAZQXF010000034.1:0-4682 GCA_045632725.1 Candidatus Nanosyncoccus sp. | reverse complement strand
GATCCACATTGAACACATTGACACCACCGGAGTGCCGGTCGGCCGGAGAGAGCAACCAGAAATATCCTCCACTCCTCCCAAAGGAAGCATAGGAATAATTGGAGGAAAGCTGACTAGGACTATCCGGTCCAGTATTAGGAGTAGTGTAATGGTGATAGAAGCCATGGCTGAAGAGGCTTCGTGAATAATTACTATAAGGAATCATGTTATTTGCACATGATATAATATATACAAGATAATAAGGAGTTCTATGAAACAGATTAGACCAATTGTTTGGGGAATTGCGGTTATTGCATTAGGCGTAATATTTGGCGGTAATGCTCTGGGGCTTTTTAGTTTGAATATATTTTTTGATGGTTGGTGGACTTTGTTTATTATCGTGCCAAGTGCAATTAGTCTAATTACTGAGAGGGAAAAACTTTCTAGCTTAGGATTTTTGTCGGCTGGGATAGTGCTGTTGCTTGCGGCGCAGAATGTATTTTCATATGATATAGCCTGGAAAGTGATATTGGCGGTGTTCTTGATATTGATCGGGTTGGGTATTATCATTAAAAGTGTTTTTCATAATAAAAATGATAAAGAGGTGGAAAAGAAGATTCATGATCTGAAAAATGATAAGGTAATGGATTCGCAGGTGGCAATTTTTTCTGGTAGTGATAGGGTCTATAACGATGAAACCTTTGGTGGGTCTAATTTGGTAGCAGTATTCGGCGGTGTGGATTTAAATCTTAAAAAAGCTAAGTTTGAAAAAGATACTGTAATAAAGGCTTTTTGCCTGTTTGGCGGAATTGATATAGAAGTTCCGGAGGATGTGCAGGTAAAAATTAAATCTGGATTTATTTTTGGTGGGGTATCTGATGAGCGAAAGGGCGATGCGAATAAAGGAGAGTATACAATTTACCTGGATGCGGCCGGTGGGTTTGGCGGAATAAGCATAAAGGATAAAGTAAAATCTAAAAAGTAAGGGTCTAGCAGAGAGCGCAAAGATGGGGGTTAGTTAAGAATGGCGATGGAAATATTGAGGTAGGCGGCAAAGGTGGTCCAGAGGATATAAGGAATTAGGCACCAGAAAGCAGCATGCGAGAGCTTATAGGTTTTAATGAGAAGGATGATCTCTAAAATCCACATAGCAATAAGAACAACAAAGGCTAGCCAATATAGATTAGCGTTGAAGAAGATGGGGGTCCAAATGAAATTAAGAAGAAGTTGAATGCCATAAATAATTAGGGCTGTTTTGTCACGAGATTTTTTGGCTTTATTGTCGTGGGTCCAATTTAGGAAGATAAGAAAAGAAGCAACGCCCATTAATATATAAAGAATTGTCCAGGCGACTGGGAAGAGCCAAGCTGGTGGAGCAAGAGGAGGCTGGTTTAATGCACCAAATTGCTCCATAGCATTACGTGAGAAAAGTGATATGATGAAGCCACCACCTAGTGGCACGGCAATACAGAGTGCGGCGCGCCAGATTTTGCTAAATGTGGTGAGTTTTGTTTTAGACATGTTTGTTTCCTTTGTTTATGTTCTTATTGTAGCACGGATTAGACATTGAATAAAAATGTTTTATGTTATAATGTAGCTATACTTAATGGAGGCTATAAGATGTGTGGAATAGTGGGGTATGTGGGGGATAAGAATGCGCAAGATTTTTTAGTTTCGGGACTTAAAAGGTTGGAATATCGTGGATATGATTCGGCGGGGATGGTGACATTAGCTGAGGATGGCACCGAGACATTGATTCGGGCCAAAGGTAAAATTGCGAATTTGGAAGAGAAGCTAGCGGACAACAAACGTGAGGATAAAATCGGTATTGGTCACACCAGGTGGGCTACACATGGTGAGCCAAGCGAGGAAAATGCTCATCCGCACCAGGCTGGTAATATTTATGTGGTGCATAATGGGATTATTGAAAATTACAAGGAACTAAAAAAGAACTTGGCTGAGCATGAATTTCGGTCGGAGACAGACTCGGAGGTGCTAGCGGCACTAATCAATTCATTTTATAAAGATGGAGAGTATCCACTAATTAATGCGGTGGTACAGGCGTTAAAATTGGTGCAGGGAACGTATGGTATAGCAGTGGTGTCGCGTAAGAATCCAGAAGAAGTGGTGGTGGCTAGAAGCGGTTCGCCATTAGTGGTTGGTGTAGGTAGTAATGAAACTTTGATTGCTTCGGATGCTTCGGCGCTAGTTGGGCATACTAAGAAAGCAATCTATCTAAATGATGGCGAGGTGGCTAGGATTACGAAAGATAGTATTGAAATAAAGACCTTGAATGCGGAGCCGGTATCGGCAAAATTGGAGGAAATTGAAACTAATTTGGCAGCGATTCAAAAAGGTGGATATGACCATTTTTTGCTAAAAGAAATTATGGAACAGCCAATCTCATTGGCGGAGACTTTGCGTGGACGAGTAAATGCTAAGGAAGGGGTGGTGCATTTGGGTGGTCCGGGTCTTACGGAAGCGGAGCTAAGGAAAGTTAAACATTTGATTATAGTGGGCTGTGGTACGGCGTATCATGCTGGGTTATTGGCTGGATATTATATTGAGCAATTTGCTCCAGAAGTAACGATTGAGGCAGTAATAGCAAGTGAGTATCGTTATCGCTCGGCTTATATCCCGAAGGACTCGGTGGCGCTTATTGTGTCTCAGTCTGGGGAGACGGCGGATACTTTAGCATGTTTGCGTGAGATTAAAAAACAGGGGGTAAAAACGATTGGTATAGTGAATGCGATAGGATCTACGATTGCTCGTGAGGTGGATGGTGGTACATATGTACATGTGGGGCCAGAGATTTCGGTGGCATCTACAAAAGCTTTTACTTCGCAAGTAATGGCAATGGTGATGTTCGGGTTGACTATTGCCCAGGCGAAGGGGGTAAAGACTGGAGTATTGAAGCAATATGTGGAGGAAATTGCAAGGTTGCCAGAAGAAATTGGAAAGGTACTAAAGGCGGTAAAGCCGGAAGTAGAAAAGATTGCAGGGAAGTATACAGAATATGATCATGCAATATATTTGGGCCGGGATACGGCTTACCCCACTGCAATGGAGGGGGCGCTGAAACTGAAAGAGATCTCATATGTGGATGCTAATGCTTATGCATTTGGAGAATTAAAACATGGGCCACTGGCGTTAGTGGATGATAGGTTTTTCGAGTTTGTATTGTTGCCAAAAGGTATGTTGTACGATAAGGCGATTTCCAATATACAAGAGGTACTGGCGAGAGGGGGGCACGTGATAGTGGTGACAAATGAGATGGATTTTGACATGCCAGTAGAGAATGTTGTAAAAATTACAACAGATATTGAGATATTTGCGCCGATTTTGATGAACCTTGTTTCGCAGCTTTTTGCATATTATATGACAATTGCAAAGGGATATAATGTGGATCAGCCACGCAATTTGGCAAAGTCGGTAACGGTGGAATAAAGTGGCTGGTGGGGCGGAGAGAATGCGATCCAAATACTCGAGAAACATTAGAATATCCGATAGCGTAAATACTGATTATATTAACGCTATCCGATATTCGATCATTTGAAGAAATTAGCCAAAAGTATACCCCACTCCTCCCAAAGGAAGCGTAGGAATAATTGGAGGAAAGCTGACTAGGACTATCCGGTCCAGTATTAGGAGTAGTGTAATGGTGATAGAAGCCATGGCCTATTAAGGAAGCAAAAGTACACATGTGACTTCCTAAATCACTAACCCTATCAACTGCTCGCTGCACACCAGGTAAAATTCTTGTCGACTAATCAGGTCTTCTCCCGGTACTTTCCGGTGCTCGACCTGACTAGTCTCCCCGAATTTTACTTGGGTTTGCTCGATGTTGATGGGTTTAGCGATTTAGGGTACACCATACAGAAGTTGCTGTCTACTTTTTGGGTCTAGGCTACAGGGTAGTGTCTACTAATTGGGGTACAGTTCAATATATATTCTTCCCTCCACCAACGAATTTAGAAGGTTAAATATTCTTTATAATAATAACCTTACTACTAATGCTACTAACCTTATGCAGGCTCCCCTTTATTTACCTCGGCCCGGTTACATTGGCGGCAGTTCCCTTAACTATGCGGGCGGCGGTGGCTTCTACTGGTCTAGTACAGTCAATAATTTAGAGGGCGCTCGCCGCCTGAGCTTCAGTTCTAACAATATCAATCCCGATGGCAATGACTACCGATACTACGGTTTCAGCGTCCGCTGTGTTCTGCGAGAGTCTAAAGCAATCTTATCAATTAATATAATAAGATAAAAACAGTTATAAAGCTAATAAAGAACAAAACTTCTTAGGGAGAGCAGAGCCTCTAGCGGGAGAGACAACGTACTGACCCTCCGTAGTTACGGTTGCTGCGATACGCTGGGTACAGACCCAAGGAATTGAAGTGTAGGTAGTACGCGTAGGAGGGTGAATAGACCGTACTAGACCAATAAAGTCCGAGAGCTCCGAAATTGTACAGGGTAGTGCCATACAGGTGGCCCGAACGAATAAAGTAAAGAGGATGAGTATTCATAATGGTAGTAAAGGCATTAGGAGCATAACCAACATCCTGACTACCAAGGAGATCTATACCATCATCATTTAGGGTGGTGCCGAGTACGGAGTAGGCTTTTAGGAGTTGGTTGAATTCGGACATCACCGTATCATTATTGGAGTCCTTGGTGAGACCGTTGGGTAAACGCCAGCCGGC
>JAZQXF010000033.1:0-4293 GCA_045632725.1 Candidatus Nanosyncoccus sp. | reverse complement strand
GCAAGTAATGAATTATATGATAATGAATCTACAATGATTCAGAAAATTTTAACTTACGAGGCTCTTGCCTTGGAATCTTTTAATTAACGGAGGTAAATACACATGGCTGGTATTTTAACTAAAGGTATTACTCTTGGCTACTCTACTTCTGGTGCTGGTAGCTTCACTACTTTAACTAACTTAATGGAAATTCCTGAAATCGGTAACGGTGCTCCTGAGAAGATTGAGACTACCGTTCTTACTGACAATGTTAAGACTTACACTGCAGGCCTTGGCGATAGTGGCCAGGACTTGGCATTCAAATTCCTCTATGAAAAGGAACAGTTCGAGACTCTTCTCGCTATGAAAGAATCTTGCACTTGGAAGGTTTCTATGCCTGATGGCGTAAACGCAACCTTCGAAGGTATGCCTGCTGTTCGTTTCGACAGTGCATCTCCTAACAACGCTCTTACTTATACTCTTACTGTTATCGTAGAGAGCGAAATCACCTTTGGCGCAGCTCAGGCCTAATCTGAGTAACTAATTACTTGGCTGGTGGGGGCCGCAATGGCCTCCTTCCAGCACACTTATTACCTATTGGAGGATATATTTTATGATTTATACTGAATTAAATGTTGGAACTGAATCCTACAAATTGAGACTTACTACCAAGGCCAGCATCGGCTTGGAAAAGGCTTTAGGCTACAATCCTATTACAATGCTTATGGATATCGACAACGGCACTATGCCTAAGTTAAACGATATTCTTATTATGTTACATTCTATGCTTCAGACTTATCATCATGGATTCTCTTTGGATAAGGTTTATGATCTATTCGATGAGTATGTTGCTGAAGGACATGGTATGTTCGATTTGATTCCTGTGTTCGTTGAAGTATTCCAGAACAGTGGTTATCTTTCTGCTCAGGCTGGAAAATCTAGCATCGAGGATAACGAGGGAAAAAACTAATAGGCCCAGTCTCAATGAAGGATATCGCTTTACAGCTATTGCAACCAGCAATTAACTTAGGACTCTCTGAAGCTGACTTCTGGGAAATGACTAAGGCAGAGGTTGAGCGATATCTTGAGGGGGCTGTTTGGCGCATGAAAGTAAAGGCTCAATTTGATTATAGTTTAGCGGACTTGTTCGGTGCTTCTATTGCGCGCTTGTTTGATAGTAATGCGGAATTCCCAACATTATATCAAGCTTATCCGAATCTTTATGAGGAAGAGGCGATTCCAGAAGTAGAGCAAGAAGATATCGCAACAACAAATTCCATTAATAATTTCTTAGCGTTTGCTATGGAACACAATGCTAAGATGCGGAAAGGGGTTGAAACTATAAACGATGGCAACTGAAGAATTAAAAATAAAAATATCAGTTGATACAAGTGAGCTAAAACAAGGTGTTAATCAAGCAAAACAGGCCATTTCAAGCTTAAATGACTCAACTTCTAAAGGTATCAAGAGTGCGGTTGGTGGTGCTAATGCTTCTGTAGAGGAGCTCAAGGACACCATGGAACAAATCCGTAATATGGATATCGCTAGTTATGTTGGCAAACAGTTTGAAAAAGTTAAAGATAGCGTAAGTGATGCAGCTACAGCCATTAAGAAGGGCTTTGGTATGGCTGGCAAGTGGGCCAAGACCGCAGGCAAAGAAATCCTTGGAGCGTTTGACTTCAAGAATTTTGATGTTGATGACGGTATTAAAGGCTACTTTGGCAGTATGATTACTGCGGCTAAGAATGCTGCCTCTTCTGTTGGACAGGCTACTAAAAATATTGGCACAGCTTTTCGAAATATGGCTAATAGTGTCATTGAGAGTATAGGCCCAGCACTTACTAAAATCTCGTTGTTTGCCGCAGCCGTGGCTTCTGTCGCAGCAATCGTTAATACATTCACTACAGCATCACAATTAAAACAGATGAATGCTGAAGCGCAAAAGATTGGCTTGTCAGTCAATGCATACCAAGAGTGGGCGTATGTCCTAGAGCAGGTTGGCGTTGGCGCAGATAAGTTATCTGACTTTATTAAGACTTTAAGTGAGGAACAACTTGCGGTTCGTGAAGGTTCTGAGGAAATGATTCGTTCTTTCAAGGAACTAGGCTTGTCCGCAAATGAAGTCATTAATATGAGCCAAGAGGACTTATTCAAAGAGACAGTTAAGCGTTTGCAGAATGTTAAGAACGAGACTCAACGCACTTCTCTGGCTTATCAGATTTTCGGTGAGGATGCTGCTGAACTGGCTAACGTGCTGAGATTAACAAACTCTGAAACCACAGAAATGGCTGCTACAGTTCATTTACTGGGAAATACAATTTCAGAGGGCTTACTTACGAAATCTACAGCTTTGTCTAGTGCCGTTATGAATTTGAAAATGGCTTGGCAAGGCTTAACTAATACACTGGCAGAGGTATTCATGCCAATAGTCACCAAGGTAGTTGAATGGCTAACTAAGGCTATTGTCGTGGTTAATCTGTTCTTAAAGGCAATCTTTGATTTGGATATTTCTCCTGCGCTCTCTGGCGTTGGCGAGGCTGTGGGAGGCCTTGGTTCTTACACTGACGGACTAGAAGGTGTGGGTGGCGCAGCAGAAGATGCTAAGGACGCAGTTGAAAAATTAAAGAAAGTTACTATGGGATTTGACGAATTAAATATCGTAACGAATCCTAATGCTGCGAAGAAGAATGAAGAAAGTGGTTCCAGTAGTGGTAGTGGCAGTGGTTTGGACTTTGGTTCAGGCCTGGGTGACATTAACACTGATGAATCTGTCTTCTCTAAGGCTCAGGCGCAGCTTGAAGAATTTAAAACAAAAGTTGAAGAATTCATTGAGAAGTGGAAAACGCAAATAGCTGTCATTGCAGGTGCTCTAGCGGCACTTGGTGTGGCTAACTTAATCGGTAATCTAGGCGAAGCAATTGGCTTAGGTGAAAAGTTCCTTGGTACTATAAATAACATTAAGAAGTTAGCGGCAACCGCAATCGTAGTAACCTTGCAGTATAGCTTGGTTAATGAATTCATGGATAATTATTTAGACGGTGAAGGCTTTAAGGAATATCTTAAAGGCTTACTTGTTGCTGCTATTGGAACTGGTGTGCTCTATGCATTGTGGGGCCCTGCTGGTTTAGTAATCGGCTTGGGTGTCACTGCGGTGGCTGCTCTTAAAGCTGTACTAGATCATGGTGGTATCACTGATGTAGAAAGCTTAGTTGTGGCGCTTACTGGATTAGCTGCTGCTATTGGCGCGGTGTCTGTGGCGTGGAAGCAGTTAGGCCTTGGTGCTGCTGTGGCTAAGGTGGCTGGTGAGGTTGGCGCATTCATTGCTCTTCTAAAAGAAGGTAATAGTATTGGTGCGGTGCTCGCTGCGGCCTTCCCGAAACTGGCTGGAATCATCTCTTCTGTTGGAACCGCAATCGGTGGATTCCTTGGTTCTATTGGTAGCGTATTCGGCTTGACTGGTAGTGCTGCTATTGCGGCTGGTGCTGCTGTGGTGGCTGCTGCAATTGCTGCGGTGGTTGGTGTGATTGTCTTCTTAAAGGAAAACTGGGATGGCGTTGTTGCAACGTTTAAAGCATTCTTTGAAGATAATATTGCTCCTAAGTTCGATGCGATTAAAGACAGCTTAATGGGTATTGTCGATACTCTGAAGGGTATGGGCCAGGCTATCTGGGACGCAATTCCGCAGAGTTGGAAAGACTTCTTGATTGAAGTTGGTGAGGCTATCGGTGGCGTGGTTACTGCGATTGGCGAATGGTTCAAGAGCATTGACTGGCTTGAGGCTATTGGAACGGCATTCGAGGCTGTTGGTGGCGTAATCTTTGGCGTGGTTTCTGGTGTCATTATGGGCGCTATTAATCTACTGGTTAGCATCTTTGAAGGTGCAGCTCAGGCTTTAGAGGGCGTGGTTCAGATAATCAGTGGTGTTGTTAAAGCTATCGTGGCTCTATTTACCTGGGATTTAGCTGCTGCTAAAGACGCGGTTCAAGATATCTTTGATGGTATCGTAAATATCTTTAAAGGCTTGTATGACGCAACTATTGGCGCAGTCGTTGAGTTCGTTAAGGGCGTAATCGACTGGTTCGTGAAACTCTGGGACGAGCTTGTAGGACACTCCATTGTTCCTGATATGATTAACGCGATCGTTGAATGGTTCTTGAGTCTGCCTACCAAGATTTTTGGTAAACTCCAAGAGTTCGTTAATGGAGTAATCCAGAAGTTCAAGGATATGTGGGCGGCCGTATCTGAGGCTACCACGCAGAAACTAGGCGAAGTCCGCACAGGTATTATCAATGCTTGGAACAATATTAAGAATTA
>JAZQXF010000032.1:0-1180 GCA_045632725.1 Candidatus Nanosyncoccus sp. | reverse complement strand
CTAGCCACACGTCATCCAAGTCTATTGCAACAGACCCTGGTTCGGTCCTCCACCTGGTTTTACCCAAGCTTCAACCTGCACATGGCTAGATCACCCGGTTTCGGGTCTACGACAATCAACTAAACGCCCTATTAAGACTCGCTTTCGCTACGGCTCCGTTCCTAAAAACTTAACCTTGCTAATTATCGTAACTCGCCGGTTCATTCTACAAAAGGCACGCTATCACCCATTAACGGGCTCTAACTAATTGTAAGTACACGGTTTCAGGTTCTTTTCACTCCCTGCCAAGGGTTCTTTTCACCTTTCCCTCACGGTACTGGTTCACTATCGGTCACTAGGTAGTATTTAGCCTTACGAGATGGTCCTCGCATATTCAGACAGAATTCCACGTGCTCCGCCCTACTCAATGATACCAGAGATTATAGTATTTCGCTTACAGGACTTTCACCTTGTTTCGTACAACATTCCAGATGATTCAACTATACTATAATTTTGTAACTCTTGATGGTATCGGGCTGCTCCCCGTTCAATCGCCTCTACTTAGGGAATCGCTATTGCTTTCTTTTCCTCCAGGTACTTGGATGTTTCGGTTCTCTGGGTATCGCTCCTACATGGCTATGAATTCACCATGTGGTACTAGAACTTCATTCTAGTGGGTTGCCCCATTCGGAAATCTACGGGTCGTAGGTTACTTACACCTCGCCGTAGCGTATCGCCGTTCGTTGCGTCCTTCTTCGCCTCCTAGTGCCAAGGCATCCACCGTGCACTCTTAATTTCTTAACCTTACAATTTTTTTGTTACTTTGCGACAAGTACTATTCAATTTTCAAAGATCTATTAGATTTTAAATATTATATTAGAAAGACAAAGTCTTTCAAAACTAAATAGAAACAGACGGGAGAATACAATAATAATAACAAATTTGGTTTTAGGTATTTAAACCTTTCTCCTTAGAAAGGAGGTGATCCATCCCCACGTTCTCGTAGGGATACCTTGTTACGACTTCACCCCAATCATCTATCCCACCTTAGACGGCTCCCTCCTTGCGGTTAAGCCACCGGCTTCGGGTGTTATAAACTCTCATGGTGTGACGGGCGGTGTGTACAAGACTCGAGAACGTATTCACCGTAACATTCTGATTTACGATTACTAGCGATTCCAACTTCATGTAGTCGAGTTGC
>JAZQXF010000031.1:0-1506 GCA_045632725.1 Candidatus Nanosyncoccus sp. | reverse complement strand
TCTAAGTTATTGTTGTTTTGTTTATCTGGTTGCAAAGTTAAGGCAAAAATTTCAAATGTGCAAGCCGTTACACACTTTTTCGTGTTTTTTGTGTATCTTTTTACACTTTCTTAACAATTAAAGGGGGTTTTTCTGCGTTTTTCTGGGGAATTCTTTGTGTTTTTCAGTAGTATTTTAATAATATTCGTGTCAATTAAAAACCCCACCTACCTTCACAGGCTGGTGGGGGAAAATCATTATTATTAACTAAAGTTCATTATAAAAGAAACAAACCCACCTACCTTCACAGGCTGGTGGGTCATAGGGAAACAATTTAACTATATATAATCATGAAAAACAATCTCTCAAATTTGCCACTTCCTCCATTTTGCTATCGTCAGCAAAATGATAATACCCAGCACCGCCAGGGCGATGTCGCCCAGGTGCAGACGGAATGTCTGCCACCACGTGAGGTCGGCAGGCACCTCCTTTATTACGGGGTAGGGCTGGGGCACTGAGTCGGTCTTGCTCTTATAGATGGTGTCGTGGCTCAGTCTTTCGATGTACTTGGTGCGCCACTTGGTGCTCTCGCGGTATATCGTGTCGCCTGCTTGCCACTGGTTCACCCATACGGAGTCATGCACGTAGATGCTATCCCTCTGGTGCTGCGTCACCATCAGCGTGTCCGTGTGCACCTCTGGAACCTTTACATACTCCGTGGTGGTGCATGAGCCGAGCAGCAGCACCGCGAGCAAGAAGCCCACGATAAACATTATAACCTGGCTAAGGCATCCGCCTGTCACCAGCAGTCTTTTGTCGTCTTCGTTCATGATTTTAATGAAGAATTAAGAATGAAGAATTTGGCTAACCGAGCGTCCACTTTGCGAAAGGCTCAATCGCATCAGCGAGCTCAGCCGCTGACTCTGCTATTTGCTTAGCCTCATGATCGGTTATCTCTCCGTCAATATCTACCACCTTGCCAGCCATGCTTATCACAGCACGCTGTATGAATTCATCTCTTGTCATAGTTCTTTTAATTTTTAATGTTTTCTTTTAATAATAGTTTTCGTCTTCGTAGGCGAAGCCGTTTCGTTTTCGTAAAAAAAGGGTGGCTAAGGTCAAACAACTAACTAACCAATATTTAACATCTACCTTGCCACCCTTTTGTTTTTATGGGTTCAGTTCGCCTGGGGTGTCGTTCCCGTTGCCGTTAAAAAAAAGGTGGCTAAGGCTCTAACTAACTAACCAATATTAAACATCTACCTTGCCACCCTTTTGTTTTTCTTTTATGGGTTCAGTTCGCCTGGAGTATTTCCACCGCCGCCGTTGCCGTCTGTCTGGGTATTGTCATCGTCGCTGACGGTGTTCTCGTCGGTCTCTGCCTCGGTAGTCCACGAAAGCGATGCACCCTTCACGGCTGCCGCGATGTCGTCACCAGCCTTGTAGTTCACCTTCGGCTTCATGTCCGAGAGCTGCAGGTTGTCCGCATTCTCGTCCCACTTGCCATTCACGGCGGGGTAGAGCTTG
>JAZQXF010000030.1:0-13322 GCA_045632725.1 Candidatus Nanosyncoccus sp. | reverse complement strand
CCGGCGCCTTATCATCGCTAGATTAAATGATTTAGAGGCAGCAACTTTACTAATCGATGTGATCGCTCCTCAAATTAAGCGTGACTCTGGCTATCTCAGAATTGAACATGCTAGATATCGGCGTGGTGATAATTCGGAAATGGGAACAATTAGCTTTGTAGATGAGATTTCTTTTGAAAAGCCAGAAGAAGCTAAGCCGGCGAAAAAGGAGGCTAAGTAATGAAAACTTATTCTCAAAAAGCTAAAGAAATTAAGCGCGAGTGGTGGGTAATCGATGCATCTTCTCAACCTCTTGGTAAGTTGGCAGTAATAATTGCCGATAAGCTAATGGGGAAAAGCAAAGTAACATATACTCCACACATTGATAACGGTGACTATGTGGTGGTAATTAATGCAAAGAAGTTGGTCGTAACCGGCGACAAGATGGTTCAGAAGAAATATTATCGCCATAGTGGTTTCCCAGGTGGCTTGACCGAATTGAAGCTCGAGGAAGTCATCGAGAAGAATCCTGCAGTTGCGATTAATGCTGCAGTAAAAGGGATGCTCCCGAAGAATAAATTAGCCGATGAGCGTTTAAAGAGATTGCGCATTTTTGATGGCGCAGAACATGCTCATACGGCGCAAAATCCAAAGGAGATTAAATAATGGTTGCTACGAAGAAATATACCTATGGACTAGGTCGGCGCAAGAGTGCTACGGCAACAGCTCGACTTTATGCCGGTAAGGGTGACATCAAGATTAATGATAAGCCGGCATTGGAATATCTTTCCAATAATAAGACTTATCTAGCGGAGATTACTGACCCATTAGCATTAGCCGGAAAGCAGCAAGAGTACGATATCACTGTCCTAGTAAAAGGTGGTGGATTAGCTGGACAGGTAGATGCGATCAAGCTTGCCATATCAAAAGCCCTAGTAACCGAGGCGCCAGATTTGCGCCCAGTGTTAAAGAAGGCTGGTATGATGAAGCGCGATCCACGTGAAAAGGAACGCAAGAAATACGGTTTGCGTTCAGCTAGAAAGCGCGAACAGTTCAGCAAGCGTTAAATTTCGCTCAGCTTTGGATTCATATCCTTTGGGAAAGAATTCAACGGAAAAGGCTGAAAAGAAGATCGAACCGAAAGTAAAATTCCGGTTCGATTTTTGTTTTTGGGGTTATTTTTGTTGAAATTAATCCGGAATTATAGTATAATATGTCTATTGGTGGGAGTTTTGTACATTAAAAAGGAGTGATTTGTATTGGAAGAATATATGAAAAACGCGGCGCTATATAAACGCATTTGGAATGCCTACCAGATTTATGCGACCACTGCTGCCGTAAGGCGCAAGGGATACGAACTGACCGGCATGACTCAGGAGACTGATGATATCGTACCAGATGTTGTGGAATCTTTTAGGCTGCGTGGTGAATCTGACCTGGAACACCAGGCAAAGGTGGCGTGGCTAACATCGGTCTTTATTAAAATATTTTGGCCGCAAATTGGCGCTGATGTCTGGACAATTCTTGTAGTAGCGCTTTGTCATGATGTGGGCGAGATTGAAGTTGGGGATATACCCCATGATGGTAACCCCCTACATGATGGTAAAAATCAGGCGGAGCGTAGAGTCTTCGAAAAGATGGTGAATGAAGGATTCATAACACCATTTGAGCGAAGATGTAAGGATGACTTAATGAAGATGTTTGATGATTTTCAAAATCAAGATAACGTTGGAAAGGCAATCTTCGCTCTGGATAAGCTTGAAGCTGCATTGATGCAGCTGATGTGTGAAAAACATGGTTGCTGTGGCGATTTAAAGTTTAAAGAGAATCCTACTGATCAGGATAGGTATTTTTCGGAACTCACTGGCTCCGAAAAAACATCGGACATTTGGGCTGCACACATGTGCTCGCTTATTCGGGATTTTCCTCATTGGATTAAAGTTCCGGTATTGGAGCTCTTAGATGCGGCAGTACGCGATGTGCGTGGTGTATCATTTGAATGGCGAAACAAGATTTAAAAATTACTCCCACTTAAATCCCCCGAGAAATTGGGGGATTTTTGAAAGTTATGATATAATATGAAAGGGTATTGGTAAAGTAACATATAGGTTAAAATTCGCGTAAAATGGGGTGCTAGCTCATCTGGTAGAGCGCAACATTCGCATTGTTGAGGTGAGGAGTTCAAGTCTCCTGCACTCCACCATTAAAACTAGGCGTGAATCTCCAAATTGCTAGACCCATCGACTGTTCGTTGTACGCCACTGTTCAAGTTAAATATTGACATTTTAGCGTAAGTGTGATATAATGAGAATATAGCTCCGAAAGGGGCTATATTTTGATGCTTTTATATTCCTGGTACGGGGAATTTTAGAGCGAGATTGCGGACTTCTGTGCGGATAGTCTCTAATTCTGCGGAAAATTCATTTAATCGATCTTCGGTTTCGGCCTCAATACAGATATCTGCGACTTTCTTCATCCAGAGAGCCAGGGTTTTCATTTCCGCTTTGCCAAATCCGCGGGTGGTAATTGCTGGGGTACCGAGACGGACACCGGATGGCCTAAAAGCGCCACCTTTGTCAGTGGGGATGGCATTGGCATTTAGCGTAAGACCTACCATGTCAAGGGCTTTTTCATAGATTTTGCCATCGAAGCCGAAGCTATCTTTGACATTGGCTAGAATAAGGTGATTTTCGGTGCCGTTACCCTGCAAAACGAAGCCAAGCTTTTTGAGCTCATCAGCTAAGACCTTGGCATTTTCGACAATATTCTTGGCATAAGCCTTGAATTCTGGCCGTAAAGCTTCACCAAATGATACAGCTTTAGCGGCGATGATATGTTCTAGGGGTCCTCCTTGAGTACCAGGGAATACGGCGCGATCTATTAGAATAGGGATATTATCTAGGGTCTTCTCTGGTTTCTTAAGAGGGGAAGCTACATTACCATTGGAAAGAATCAAGCCACCGCGTGGACCACGGAGAGTTTTGTGCGTGGTGGTGGTCATAACATTAAAGCCATAATCTAATGGATTGGGATGAACACCTCCAGCAATGAGGCCGGCCACGTGCGCCATATCAGCCATCAAGAGGCAATCTGGCACCTTGGCGGCAATTTTGGCGACTCTAGCGAAGTCTGGAATCTTCATAAAGGCGGAATAACCCACTAGGATAATTTTGGGTTGTTCGGCGAGAGCCTTCTGCTCGAGTTCATCATAATCTATATCGCCATCTTCCGTAACGCCATAGCCGATAAAATTATAGATTTTAGCAGAGCGAGTAACAGGTGCTCCGTGAGTAAGGTGGCCACCGGCCGGTAGGCTCATAGCTAGGATTTTGTCACCAGGATTGCACCAAGCAAAATAAACTGCCTCATTAGCGTTGGCGCCAGAGTGGGGCTGGACATTAGCGTGATCGGCATGAAAAAGCTGGCAAGCACGATCTATAGCTAGGCGTTCGATGCGGTCGATATTGATTTGCCCACCGTAATAGCGGTAATTTGGCAAGATTTTAGTGGCAATTTCTTTCTCGCTCCATTCTTTGAAGGTCGAATCATCTTTACGACCAACACCTACCCCATCAAAATGCGGGTATCCTTCAGAATATTTATTAGTCAAAATGGAACCCATAGCTCGTAAAACATTGGCCGAAACATAATTTTCGCTAGGAATCAGTTCGAGACCTTCGCTTTGGCGTTTTCTTTCTTTGTCAATTAGTTCAAATATTGGATCTTGCATATTTTTCCTTTAGGCGGGGCCTGCCATCTATATTCTTTTTCGGGCTGTGTCCGGCCGGCCCGTCGCCACGGGCGGCCGGCACTCATCCTCGCCTTGCCAGGCTCCGGAGGCCCTTCAAAAGAATAATAGATGTCACCCGCCAAAATGTTAAATTTTATTATATTCCACGAAGGTGTAGGTTAGATCATCTTCTGATCCTTTCTTGATAATGGTTTTAGTATACTGTGATTTGTCGAATTCAGGAAAGAAGGTGTCGGCATCGGATGCAGTACTGTCGATTTCGGTAAGATAGAGGCATTTTGCAAAGGGAAGCGCCGCTTCATAGATTGTGCCGCCGCCAATAACGAAGATTTCATCATCGGAGTCTTGCCAACTTGTTAAAAATTGGCGTAAATTGCGGACTGGCTCAATGCCATCTGGCAATAGGTCTGGGCGGCGCGTGACTACGTAATTAGTGCGACCTGGCAGAGGGCGGCTAATACTATCGAAAGTCTTACGCCCCATTAGGACTCCGTGTCCCATGGTGGTAGCCTTGAAGAACTTCATGTCTTCTTTGATGCGAAAAATTAAATCGCCATTTTTGCCGAGTTCGTTATTTTTGCCAATAGCTGCAATTATACTGATCATCGCTTACTCCGTAACTGGCATTTTGATAGTGCCGAGATTTTTGTAATTTTCTAGATGGATATCTTTAAGTTCGCGAGAATTGTCAAATTTATGAAAGTCGGTAATTTCGGGGTTGATCCAGAGCTTGGGCGCAGGGGGAAGAGTACCATCCTCTATGGCTTTATCATAGCGGGCGATTTGTTCGCGAATGCCCTCGACTTGATTTTCGTAGATGTGAGCATCATTGGTGATGAAAGTAAATTGGCCGGGCTTGGCACCTACGCACTGGGCAATCAGATGACAAAGTACGGCGTATTGAACGATATTAAAAGGGAGCCCAAGTGGAACATCAGAAGAACGAGAGGTAACCAGAACATTAAGCTTTCCATCAATTAGATTCCATTGTGAATTCCAAACACAGCTAGGCAAGGCAGCTGTGGGTAGCCATTCGTTTTGCCAAAGACTAATAACCATGCGACGGTTGCCAGGGTTTTCCTTTAAGGTCTCGATGAGATTATTGATGAGATTGTATTTCTTGACAATCCAACCATAGGCAGTGCCAATGGTATGGGCGAAATTTGTCTTAGGCTCGGTGGGGTGATTTTGTGTGAAAATTTCGTTGATGTTGCGACCTTGATAAGTGCCGTCCTCGGCGATTTCCCATTCATTCCAAATTTTAATATCACGTTCCTTTAGCCAACGAACATCGTTTGAGGCAACCTGATAGATCCAAAGCATTTCTAACGTAGCGGTCTTAAACCCAACTTTTTTAGAGACTAAGATAGGGAACTCTTCTGATAAGTCAAATTGTAGAACTTGGTGAGGTAAGCGGATAGTACGAGCTTCGGAGGAGCCCTGGGCGGTATGATCGGGGATAGCGGTAATAGAAGCGGCGCTGCGATGGTCGGATTTTTTATAATTAGTAATCTTTTCGCCTTGAGTCAGAATGCGCCGGCAAAGGTCGATATACTGATCATCAAATTTGCTCATATTGCCTCCATTTTTTTGATTATAGCATGAAAAATAAAAAAGCCCCGAAAATATTTCGAGGCTTACAAGGGTGGAGTTGAATTTTATTCATATTGCTGTTCGCGCCAATGGTACCAGGTACCATAATGGGTTTTCAGTGTGGCCATTACGATGATAGCGGTAAAGAATCCGCCTTTGTCGTATTTGTTGAGCTTTCGATTGAAATAATCGATTGTCCACATCTCGCTGGCCCGGACAAAGCCATTGGCGTGTCGGTCACACATTTTAATTGCGGTGCACTCACGGACAGAGGCCCCTGTGCCATCTACTCGCATGATGGGGCTTTGCCCTCTGGCATCGCCACACAGTGCAGCGATAATTGCGGAAACTTTGTCTGCGGAATAGAGTATCTGAGCAGCGCTGGAGCTTTTGTCGTTTTGCATGTCTTCAAGGAGACAATTTACCCTGTCTTCAAAACTTTTCTCACATTTTGGCGAAAGTCTGGAAAAGAATTTCCAGTAAGAAGTCTCCTTTTTGGCCAATCTTTCGTTATCGCGTTCACCGTTATCCGGCTGGTCGCCGATTATGATTTCGGGTAAATCGTGCCTGCGGGCGGCTTCCATAATTTCGCGATATCCGTACCCAGATACGTGCTTAAAATTAGGACCATATTCAAAGATTAGGGCGCGATCTACCATGCTTTGCACCAATGTTGTATGAGCGCTGACCGATTCGAATACTTGATAGGTATCTGCCTGCCCATACCTTACAATGTAACTACGCGGAACGAATGCGAGATATCCCGTTTCCATTATTTGAGTGGTAATACCTAAGAGATCCTCTGCTTGTAGTATTACATTGGGGTCAAAATCCGCGATAAAGTGTGTTTCTGACTGCATGATATCCATGAACTTGTTTATGATGGCTTCTTTTTTCAACCATAACACCTCCCTTTTAATGTGCTCCACCTCAATTCCGTTAATTATAAAATGTTCGCTTCAGTTTGTATAGACTTGACATTTTTGGAAAAGTGTGCTATAATGGTAGTATAAATTGGTCAGAATGGGAGTTAATATGGCGAAACGCCTTTTTTTGTTACTATTTTCGGCTCTAATAGGGATAATCAATGCCCCTGAGATTTTGATGGCATCAGATGATTTTAATCTGAGTGGGTTAAGCAACGTTGGTATTGTGGAAACTGTACCTATAGTGGAAGAGCCAGAGCCTGAGTTTTCTGGCAATAATGTGTCAGCGGTAGCCACAGCTGAGCCATCGGTAGAAGCCGTTGAGCCAGTGATTTGGGCCCCTCGGGCAGTTAACTATACGGTTTCTTTCTATATAAATACGAAGCGAGAATATGCTGATACTGCATATAGCTTGCGATATGATGGTCTCTATAAATTCAAGAAAATGATCTATGGCCATAATTCGTGGGATTTATTGGGTAATTTGGCAAACAGATATGTGGGCGAGATAATCACTGTCACTGAAGGCGGGATAACAAAAGATTATCAAGTAATGGCAGTGCAGGTCTATCGTAAGACCGAGGATGGCAATTTGGAAAATGATCCGGGACTTATGAATAATATTGCGACTACGGCGCTAGGTTATGATATGGCTCTATTCACTTGTTATGGCACTTCGTATGGCAATGGTGATGCCTCTCATAGGATAGCGGTATTTGTCAATGCGGTTTAATATTGCCAAATTATGCTAAAATAAAGATATGAGAAACCAAAAGCGGCACAAGTTTTGGTGGGTGTTGTTTTTGATTGTATTGATATGCTTGGTGGCGGTAGGTGCTTTCGTAAAAGTTTGGCGATTAAAAGAGGCAGTACCTGAGGCTTCTTCTCGAGAGTTGCCAAAAATAGAAATTAGTTTGAATGATACTACCATGAAAGAAATTCATGAGAATGGCAAGGATGTTAAATATTTAAATAATTATTTAAATGTCACTGCAGATGATCGAACTACAAGCTTTTTAGATGTAGAGATAAAAGGGCGTGGTAATGGGACTTGGGGACATGATAAAATACCATTACAATTTGAACTTAAGAGTAAAGCTAATTTACTAGGACTAGGTGAGCGGCGAAAGTGGATACTACTAGCAAATTATATGGATGGCACTAATCTTAGAACAGACACAGCTTTTTATTTAGAGAAGATGTTGGATGAGGAATTTGCCTATTCCGGGGAATTCGTTGAGCTGTATGTTAATGGTAATTATGAGGGGCTTTATTATTTGACTCGTGGTATAGAGATTAGGAAGAATGCGGTAGATTTGAGAGACCCATTTGGGCTATTGGTGGAGCTTGATAATATTTATTGCAAAAGAGAGAATTTATATTATCTTACTAATAATGGTGAATGCTTAACAGTGAAGGATACGGTAGCAAAGGATAATTTGGAAGAGGCCATGATGGGCTTTCTGGAAAGTTTTAACAGCCTAGAAGAGGCAATTAGGGTGCGGGATTATTCAAAGATTGTCGAGCTGATAGATTTAGAATCTTTTGTGCAGTATTATCTGATTTCTGAATTTGCTATAAACATAGATGCATATTTTACGAGTCAGTATTTTTATAAAGATGGGGTCGAAGATAAAATTCACGCTGGACCGGCATGGGACTTTGACATTGCTTTTGATAATTATCGGATAACTGGTAACAAGCCGGCCGACTCTGAGTTAACTAGTCCAATCAATGCCGAAGAGTACTTAGATAGGGATGATCAGATAGGTAATTGGTCGCGACTGTTTGCTAGGCTGCTAGAATTTCCAGAATTTAGAGAGGAAGTGGAGCATATGTTTCAAGCGCGGTTGGCGGGTCGTAAGATAGAATTATTGTCACACGTTTCTAGACAGGCGGCAAAGATTTACGAATCAGCAGTACGGGATAGCAAAAGATGGGAGAAAGAAAATTACGTAAAGGAGATAAAAGAATTATTAAACTGGCTAAGTACTCGGTATGATTATTTTGAAAAAGAATATGGTACAAAAAAGCACAAGAATTTACCATTTTATGATATAAATGTACTAGAAGTTTAAAATAAGAAAAGGGAGGTAAAATGTGTACTGGAGTAAGATTTACTGATGGTAATGGAGAAATGTATTTTGGGCGAAATCTGGATTGGTCAGTGCCTTATGGACAAAAGGTAGTGATTACGCCGCGTGGATATCAATACAACTCAGCATTCTTAGGCGGAATGACAATGAAAGCTGGTGCAGTGATTGGGATGGCAATCGTAGAAGAAAATGTACCACTTTATTTTGATTGTGCCAATGAGGCTGGACTAGCAATTGCTGGTCTAAATTTCCCGGGTTATGCTAAATATGCTGATGCCGCAGTTGATGGCAAAACCAATGTAGCTGCTTACGAATTTCCATTATGGGTAGTAATGAATTTCAGCAGCGTTGAGGAGGTAGAGCGAGCACTAAAGAATGTTGCAATCGTGGCAAAGCCAATTAACGAGAAATATCCAGTATCGCAGCTTCACTGGATTATCGGTGATAAGGAGCGCTCCATCGTAGTAGAATACACCGAGCGAGGAATGGAAATATTCAAGAACGATGTAGATGTTCTGACTAATCAGCCAGGTTATGGTTGGCATCAAGAAAATCTGCGCAATTATATGAATCTATTTGCACAAATGCCAAAGGAAGTAAAATGGGGCAAGGCTAAACTAACAGCATTTGGTTCCGGCTCTTTGATGCGCGGTATTCCTGGCGATTATTATTCGCCTTCGCGCTTTGTGCGGATAGCATATCTTAACACTCACTATCCAGTCAAGTCTACAGAGGAAGAAAATGTTTCGCGTTTGTTCCATACTCTTGCCGGTGTGGCAATGATTGATGGTGCAGCCCAGATGGCAGATGGCGCATGCGAGAAGACAATCTATACTGGTGGCTATTCTGCTGCTACAAAGACTTACTATTATAGCACCTACGAAGATCCGGCTATCTGGAAAGTGGCAATGAATGATTATAATTTAGACTCATCAGATCTAGTGCAAGTCTAATTCAATCAAGATTAAGATATGTCTAGCGCCAGCTCATAGTGCTAGACATATTTTTATTGATATGCTAATATTTAGATGTGGGGTGTTAGCTCATTTGGTAGAGCGCTTCCATGGCATGGAAGAGGTGAGGAGTTCGAGCCTCCTACACTCCACCATTATTTTTTAATGGTGGATTTATCGATGCAAACTATCCTAACTGGAATCAGATCTAACAGCGTTTTAACTTTGGGGAATTATTTGGGAGCATTACTACCAATGGTAAGGCTAGCAAACAAGCACTCCAAGGATTACAACATTAATATTTTTGTACCCGATCTTCATTCAATTATTTCGGATGTGGATGGTGATTTGCGCGAAAACATTATTCGTACACTTAAGTACTATTTAGCTGCCGGGCTAGAGGTTAATGAAAATGTACACATCTATCGACAGAGTTATGTTCCGGCGCATTCTGAGCTTTGCTGGATTTTAAATTGTATAGCTACGATGGGTGAAACCTCACGGATGACACAATACAAGGAAAAATCCGAAGGTCGTGAGAGCTGCAATGTGGGGATCTTTGATTACCCTATATTAATGGCGGCCGATATTTTGCTATATGATGCCACTTATATACCGATTGGCGAAGATCAATTCCAGCATATTGAGCTCACTAGGAACTTAGCAATACGATTCAATAATCGGTTTGGCGAAATTTTTACGGTGCCAGCCAAGACTACCGAGCAGGTCGAGTTTATGGGGGTAAGTGATGGTATCAGGATTCGTGATCTTTTGAATCCCGAGAAGAAGATGAGCAAATCTACCAAGGCAGAGAATTCCAAGATTATGCTAGATGATAAGCCAGAAAAGGCGGCCAAAAAGATAATGTCAGCTACAACAGATTCATTAGCCAAGGTGAAGTTCGATATGTTTAATCAACCCGGTGTTTCAAATTTATTGCAAATTAAAGCTTTGATTTCTGGTACTCCTCTTCAGAATGTGATTTCGGAGTGGGTAGGCGAGACTCGTTACGGTACATTAAAACAAGCAGTAGCAGAGGGGGTAGCTCAGACTTTGACTGAGTTTCAGGCAAAAATGGCAGAGATTTCGGATGACCAGATTTATGAGTTGCTTGAGAAGGGCGAAAAGTATGCCAATGAGGTGGCAAATGTCAAGCTATTAGAGGTGCAAAAGGCCTTTCATCTGCGCTAAGGGTAGTGTTCTCTATTGACATTTAAGCAAAAGTGTGATATAATAGTAAGATATGATACGAACGGGGAAAAAATTCAGTAAGCCAGAGATGTCGCGAGTGATAAATGGCGACAAGCAGTTGGCGGAAGAAGCAGAAAAGCCAGAAAAGGTACGGCTAGACATCTTGATGGGGGAATATTTTAAAAGTTATAACAGATCTTCTTTGCAGAAGTTTATTGAATTTGGGTTCGTTACTGTGGATGGCGAGGTAGCAAAAAAGCCAAATCAGAAGTTCGAAAGGGGTACAAAGATTGATCTAAAGATTCCAGAGACTATGAAAAATGCTGATTTGGTGCCCGAAGTAATATACGAGGATGGTAATGTTGTGGTATTGGATAAGCCGGCTGGATTACTCAGTATGCCACGATCGCAATATTGTCCGGAAAAGACTCTGGAAAATTATGGCCTATTAGTACATAGACTCGATCGAGACACTAGTGGGGTCGTAATTTTGGCTAAGAGTCCCGAGGTGCAAATGTTTTTGAAAAAACAGTTTCAAGATCGTACCACACATAAGACCTATTACGCCGTGGTGACTGGTCGGCCAAAGCTGGATGAGGCGAAGATAGATTTACCAATTGCGCGAGATTTAAAGCATCCTACGAAGTTTCGAGTAGATCCAAATGGTAAGGCATCAGAAACATACTATAGGGTACTAGAGAGCAATGATAAATATAGCTTAGTAGAATTAAGACCCACTACTGGGCGTACGCATCAACTGCGAGTACATCTCAAATATCTAGGGCATCCGATACTGGGTGATCCACTTTATGGAGAGGAAAAGGCGGGTAGACTTTTTCTGCATGCGAATAAATTGGAGATTACCTTGCCAGGCGGGAGGCGGATGACTTTTGAGGCAAAATTGCCAGAGGAATTCAGAGATGTTCTTCGAAAAAAGTAGTGAAATTGCCGAAATTGCTAGGAAGGTAGGCACTGCTGTATTTGTAGTACCAAAGGATATCGTAGTAGAGATAAAGAATGCTATAATATTGCAGCCAGAAGACAAAAGCACAATAACAATAGAACAAGTAAGGAATGTCTTGGGACAATTAAACACGCGGCAAGTTCATGATATTTTCGTAATTATCCGCCCGGCCGAGATGATGAGTGAAGCAGCAGCAAATGCGTTTCTAAAAAGTTTAGAAGAACCGCATGAAAAGGTACATTTTTTACTGCTTACTGATAGCCCATCGCGAATTCTGCCGACAATTTTGAGTAGGGCGGCAATTTATTTTTTGAAAGATAAAAAGCCGATAGATGGAGCAATTCAGGCAGATGAGAAAATAAAAAACTTAGCCAAACGTTTAATGGTTGCAAGGCCAGAAGAATTGGTAGATATCGCTGAAGAGATTAGCAAAAAGAAGGATGGAACGCGGGCCTATGCGATGGAAGTATTGGGGGCGGCGATAGAAATGCTCTATAAGTCTTACCTGATTACCGGCAAAGAGATTTTCGTGCGTAAGCTACCGAGATTTCTGGCAGCCTATGAAGGTATATCTAAAAATGGTCATACAAAATTGCAAATTGTATCCAACTTGTGTTAAAATTAAAGTATGACTGCAGTTTTTGCAATACTTGTTTTTACGGTTTATTTGGCTTTCTTTTTTCCGCTGGAGCCGCGCGCAAAGAAGGTGGAAGAGAAATCGCCAAAGTATACAGCGCAGATGAAAAAACTTTGGCAGATAGCCCAGACTTCCATGAAGGAAAGCAAGCCTTTTCGGGCGGAGAAAGCCCTTTTAACGATTCTAAAGTTTGATGAAAAAAATGCCGCAGCCTACAACAGGCTTGGAATTTTATACGCCAAAAGTCAGAAGTATGATGAGGCCGTGGAATGTTTTGAAATCGCACAGTCACTAGATAGTAATCCGGCATCTATCCATAATGTGGGGTTAATTTATTTAGAAACTGGTGCATATGAAAAGGCGGCAATGGCTTTTGAGCAGGCTATCGCTATGGAGGGGGATGTTCCAGCAAGATATATAGCTTTAGCCAAAGCGGAAGAGAAGCTAGGTCGCAATAAAAAAGCAATAGAAGCGCTAGAGAATGCTTATGAATTAGACCCCAAAGCCTCAACACTCAGACAAATTTTGGCAATTTATGAAACAATTGGGGATGATGAGGCGACTATGTCGACTGCTGCCAGAATTGAAGCACAGATAGCTAAGGATAATGCAGCCAAGGCGAAGCGTGTAGCTTCAAAACGAACTCAAGAAGCAAAAGAAAGAATTATGCGAACTAGGACAACGATACGAAAACCAATCAGTACAACTGTTAGAAAGACCACCCCGAAGGTTATAAAACAACACGTGGGGCGGAAGCGGATTTAGTTTATTGCTTTTTCGGGTATTTTTGCTATAATTAAATTATTGCTGGAATCGTCTAGTGGCAATGACAAGAGACTGTAAATCTCTCGCCTTCGGGCTTCGTAGGTTCGAGTCCTACTTCCAGCACCAAACTTTAACAAGTTTGCTGAAAAAGCAGGACATCGTTGTCGCTTCGCTCCAATCGAGTCCTACTAGTTTACAATAAGCCGCGATAGCTCAGTTGGTAGAGCGCATTCATGGTAAGGATGAGGTCACCGGTTCAAACCCGGTTCGCGGCTCCATTTTTTTGTTGTTTAATATTTTCTAGTAGCCTCTTAAAGAGGAGCAGAGCCTCTAGCGGGAGAGACAACGTACAGACCACCCGTAGCTACGGTAGTCGCGACTCGCTGGGTACAGATCCGTGGAATAGAAGTATAGGTAGTACGCGTAGGAGGAGGAACGGACCGTACTAGACCAGTAGTTGCCATTGC
>JAZQXF010000029.1:0-3254 GCA_045632725.1 Candidatus Nanosyncoccus sp. | reverse complement strand
TACTGAGAAAGCTCTATTGTAGTGGTGTGATTTGTAGCACTCATTTAATTTCTCTCCTTTTCTTGATTTATACTAATAACGTGAGTCGGGCACGTTATAGCATTTAAGCCGCTTCACTTCCGAAGAAGTCAAACTCGAAAGCAGTTACCTCTTTAGCATCAAACTCTCCCGCAGTAAGGTCAAGAGCGTCAAACTCAGAAGCTGTTAGACCCTGTGCGTGAAGTCCATAGAGCTCCATAACTACATTCTTAATGAGATTAAGCTCGCCAGTAAATGGGTCTATCATGTGAGTGTCTGGGTCTGGGTAGTTAAGCATCTTATATCCAAGAGTATCAAACTCATGGCAAGTAAGCTCATAGCTCTCAAACTCCGCGCAAGTAAGACCCAGAGAGTCAAATTCGTGAGCAGTAAGACCCCAGAAATTACAAAAACTATACAAGTCGTTAATCGCAATCTGTACTGTCGTCTGAGTTCCTCTGATTGGATTGTATATAATAAGATTTTCGTAGTCTGGTAAAATCTGGATAAATATGTCAAAGCGCTCGTCGATATAGTCAGCCATTTCTATGCGAAAATTTGCGATTTCGACTTGCAAATCATAAGCAAGGTCATTAATTTCGCGCTTCATTTCTGCGAGCTCTCTGTCTATCTCGAGCTTAATCTCTGTAAACTGGCGTCTAAAGTCAGCCAGAGCGTTAGCGAGCGCCTCTTCTACTTCTCTCTGAGTCCTTGCAAGCTCCGCTCTAATCTCAGCACTTAAAGCCGCAAAGTCGGCTTTGATTGCCGCGTCGAGGTCTGCGAAACGAGCGTTAATTTCAGCCTCAAAAGTGCTTATCTCATTGTCAATTCTCTGTACCTGAGCATAGAGAGCGTTATAGTCTGACGTGTGAGAAATCCGCCAAGATTTGAGAGCCGCTACGTCGTCGACAATCTGCTTGTAGTTCTTTAAAAGCCAGTCGAGATTAGTGTTTGATATATCGCGATATGGGTATTCGTTAAAGAAACCGTTGAAAAGTGACATTTTAACCCCCTTTCTTAATACATATACAATAATAAGTCATCAGAAAATAGTTTACAAGCTTCATGGTATAGATTGTATTTCTCTCTGAGTAAAATCTCTTCTTTTACGAGCGCTTGTGAGCTTGTGACGCCGCCATTTCCATAGTAGTGTCCTTTGTGCTCAAAGTCCCTCGAATAGTCATTTGCTTTCTGAGAGGTTGTGGCTTGGCTTAATGACTTATCAGAGCCAGTCATTTGACTTACTGTCTTATTGGAGTCACTAGCTTGACTTGTAGACGTATTTGAGCCGCTAGACTGATTTATGCTTTCGGTTGTACTTCCGTTTACTTGGCTTTTATTGTCTGGCTCATACTGACTTGAATTATAAGCGCTCGTAGTGTTCTCTACTGTCTGAGCGTTTGTAGTTCCGTTTGTAGCCGTAACTGAGCCAGTAACGCCCTCGGTCTCTGATAACGCGTTATGAACTCCCTCAGTCTCGGACAAAGTACCTTTTACGCCCTCCATTTCTGCGAGTGTGCCGTTAGTGCTCTCAGTTGCTTTATCGTCCGTTGAGTCGGTAACGTCCTCAAATCTGTCAATATTCCAGAGGGGCTCATAGTCGTCAAGTAGAGTTTTAGCTATTCTTGAAAGCTCCAAGCTCCATTTACTAGACCATGCTCCAATCATTCTCTGCATCATAGGCGGATTTGAATATAATACTGCTCTCTCGCCGTAGTCTAAAAAGAGCGTGTCCGTAAATGTCTCTTTGCTCATTCCCTCTGGGAGACTTAAGTATTTAAAGAGGTCGTCGCCCTGACTGTCGAAATAGCCGAACATTCCAAGAAGTGTTATTTTAGCTTGTGCCATTTTCTACCTCACTTTCTGCGGGCTTTGTTCTATCCTCGCCGTAAGTGTGTACCTCTCCGCCGTATGTCATGCTAAATGAGAGATTAAGCTCTGGGAAAAGCTCATTTACTTTGTCGTAGCTGTCAGAGAGACAATCAAACCAAGTTTCGCTTCTTGCGCAAGCGTCCGCAGTTAGCTGTGTAACTTCGTCCGTTATCATGCGCTCTTTTTTCTCGCCTATTGCGGCAATTCCGATTTCTCTGTCAAAGTCCTCGAGTATTGTCTTAATGTCAGCCAGTATGTCAGTAGCTATGTAATTTTGTTTTACGTCAAGTGAGAACGTCCATATTGGCTCAGATTTGCCGTCAAGAGACTCGTCTTTTAACTGCTCGTCTGCAATAAGTAAGGGCTCTCCCGCCGTCAGCTTTTCATACATGGCTTTGATAGTCTCAGTCGCGCTCTTATTCTTACCTACTGCCATGATCGCGGCGCGGGCGTTAATGAGAGCTACGTCTAAGGACGTAAAAGCAATAGACAAGCGTTTTGCGTAAAACTCAACAATGTCATTTATTCCTTGCCAGTCTGGTGTAAGCATTATAAGCTCACAGTCCTCGCCTATCGTTCCCTCAAACTGCACAAGCGGCTGAGATACGATTAGTTTTGTAGGCTGTAAATAGAGCCCAAGTTCTCCCGAGGGTTGAGCTATCTGGGGGATAATTCCGTAAAGTGGCGTTTTGATAATGCCAATGTAGCCCAGATTTAAAATAACATTCTTATAATATCTCTTATTCCATGTCTTCGGATTTTTGGGGATAAATCCCGCATACACTCTTTGATACAGTGAGCGCATACAGTAGCGTGTTGTAAGGTCATTCTCTACTAGCCCAGAGCTTGCTCTAGTGCCAGTATAAATGTCATATCCCCCTAGACCCTCATAGTAACTGGGTAAATCAATACGCATTTTATACACTCCTTTCTGTCATTTTCTTTAGGATTGCAATTAGCCAGTTCTCCAACGGTACTGGCGTCGGACTTGGCGGCTCTGGGTCTGGTGGTATATATGGCGGCTCTGGGTAGTCGCCAGTTATCATTTCGTAAATAACTGCGGCGTTTCGGTTTCGAGCTTCTATGTTGGGAACTGCTGGGCCCTCGAAGCAAGCTAGGAATAAGAACGTAGCCGCGTAGACGTCCGCAACGTCTGAAAACTCGGCTATTGATATTCCACTACCATGCCCCCAAGCATTTAAACAGTCGTTACGATAAGCGTAGAGACTTGCGTACTGGGTAGTGTCCCAATAGGAGCGCCACGCGCTAGAGTTCCATTTTCCCAGTTCGTCATTTCTAAATGCTTGTATCTGTCTGTCCGCGTCCTCTGGAGTTGCTCCGCTCGTTACAGAAGTAGTCGAGAG